>NZ_OBDX01000001.1:0-90576 GCF_900215185.1 Pseudomonas sp. LAMO17WK12:I10
CGTGAGGCTTGACCATATAACACCCAAGCAATTTGCGCTTAACAGCCAGATTGCGGTGTGTGAAGACGAAACGAACCGAAAGTTCGAGAAAACACACAAACTATCGCATACCCAATTTGCTGAAACGTCGAAAGACGCGTCGGCACACCGAATTTCTTGACGACCATAGAGCATTGGAACCACCTGATCCCATCCCGAACTCAGAAGTGAAACGATGCATCGCCGATGGTAGTGTGGGGTTTCCCCATGTGAGAGTAGGTCATCGTCAAGATTGAATTCCGAAACCCCAATTGCGAAAGCAGTTGGGGTTTTGTTTTTGTAGAAGTTCCCGATTTTGCTGGCACGTTCGGCCCTTGAGCCAACGGTCCGGCCACAGAATTTCTTGACGACCATAGAGCATTGGAACCACCTGATCCCATCCCGAACTCAGCAGTGAAACGATGCATCGCCGATGGTAGTGTGGGGTTTCCCCATGTGAGAGTAGGTCATCGTCAAGATTGAATTCCGAAACCCCTGTCTGCTGACGCAGACAGGGGTTTTGTTTTTGTACGTCTGAAAGCCTCTGGGCTTACATAGGAGCCAGGCTCCAGGTCACTCAGCAGGGAGCCCCCTGACAGCGCCCAACTCTGCTTCAGAACGTCAGAACAGAGCGAAGCACCTCCGCTCTGTCCCTCACCTCACCGCTGACGCATCTTGCTGCTTCTGCGGGCCAGCCATTTACGCCACCAGATGTAGATCCCGGTGACGGACAACACCGCAATCACCAACCCCAACACCGCAATAAGTACCTGCCCGGTAAAGCCGATGATCCGGCCACCATGGATCGGCAGTTGCAGCCGATAAAAACGTTCGCCCAGGGTGCCTTGCCCGGCGATCTCCTGTCCCAACAGGTGCCCATCGGTGCCATGAAAGAACAACCACGACTTACCATGGGCCTCGGTATCGTGCTGACCGAAACCGGCACCATAGAAGTTGTATTCGAAGCTGTAATACAGCTCGCCGATCGCCGCCGTCAGGCCCAGCCGTTTGCCTTCTTCCTGGGCACGTTCATAAGCCTGCTGATAGGTGAGCCGGGTAACCCCCACCTGATCGCTAGGCATGCGCCCACGGGTTTCATAGACGCTCGGCTCGATCGGTGAGAGTAGGGACACTACCGGCTTGAACACCTGGCTCGGCAGGTTCATCGCCACGCTGCTGATCGCTATCGGCAACAGCAGTAACCACAGCCATAACCCGCCCGCCCGATGCAGGTCCATGTTGAGACGATAGGCGTGCCCGCCCTTGATCTTCCAGGCGGTCGACCACTTCTTCCAGAACGGCCGGCCACGGGGCAGGGTGAGGAACAAGGCGATGAAGCAATCGACGACCCAGAAGATCGCCACCAGCCCCATCAACACCAGCCCCCAGTTACCCGGCAGCGTCAGGTTGTAGTGGAATTCGAGAATGAAGGGGATGAGATTCTCCCGCTGAAAACAGCAGGCACCCCAGAACCGTTTGCCGGTCTGCTCGCCACTGACCGGGTCCAGATAGAACACCTGGTTGGGGTCGTCGAAGGGTTTGCCCGTGGCCGGATCGTTCCGGGGAACCGCCGCGAGCAGTGCGGTATGCCCGGGCTCATTGGGGTACTCCATGTACCAGACCTGCAGGCGCGGATGCTGCGTCTGCACCCGGTCGACCAGGCTTCCAGGCGGCAACGCCTGACCCTCGGCAGGGGCCTCGTAGAACCCCGGGTTGAGCCACTCGTCGAGCTCGTGATTGAAGGCCAGCAGGCTGCCGGTCAGCCCCGCCAGCAGTAGAAATACCGCGGTGGCCAGGCCGATATAACGATGCAGTAGAACCAGAATTGCGCGCATGGAATTTTCCCGTAGAGACGACAAAGCCAGCGCGTGCGCTGGCTTCGGGGGAACGACAAATGATTAGAACTGGTAGCTGACCGTGGCCGCGACGTTTCGCTCCTCGCCCATGTAGCAGAAGCTCAGGCTGGCACAGGAGGCGATGTAGGATTCGTTGGTCAGGTTGTTGGCATTGAGCCGGACATCCACGCCCTTCAGGCCGATCTTGCCCAGGTCATAGCCGACGGAGGCATCGAACAGGGTGTAGGACGGCACCTTCATGGTGTTCTCCGCATCCGCCCAGCTGTAGCCGACATAGCGCACGCCGCCACCCAGGCGCAGGCCGTCGAGCGAGCCGCTGTCGAACTTGTAGTCGGCCCAGAGCGAAGCCATATGCCGCGGCGCCTGGGTCGGTGAGTTGCCCTTGTTCTCGATGATGTCGGTGGCCGTGCTCAAGGTGCTGATCATCGACTTCGAGTACTCGATATCGGTGAAGGTGTAGCTGCCGAGCAGCTTGAGGTTGTCGTTCAATTGCAGGTGCGCTTCCAGTTCCAGGCCCTGGGAGCGTACGGCGCCGACCGCGCGATAGAAGTTTTCCTGGGGCAGCTTGGTGGCCAGGTTTTCCTGGTCGATGCGGAACAGCGACGCGGTGTACAGGTCATCCGTGCCCGGTGGCTGGTACTTCAGGCCCAGTTCCCATTGGGTGCCATCGGTAGGCGCCAGCGGGTTGCCGGCGCTGTCCGCGTAGGAGTTGGGGTTGAAGGATTCGGAATAGCTGATGTAAGGCGCCAACCCGTTATCGAACAGGTACAGCGCCCCTGCGCGGCCGGTCAGCTTGGTGCGCTTGTCATTGATCTCGGTGCCCACCGGGCGCGAGGCTGCGGCCAGGCGGTTCTCGTCCGAAGTCTCCACCCAGTCCTGGCGCAGGCCCAGGGAGAAGCGCCACTTGTCCATCTCGATCAGGTCTTGCAGATAGACGCCGGTCTGCTCGAGGCGACGCAGATAGCTGACCGGGTCGTAGTAACTGATGGCCGAGTTGCCATAGACCGGATCGAACGCATTGATCGGCGCCACGGAGCCGCTGGTCCAGTCCACCACTGTCTTGCGCCGCTGGTAATCCGCGCCTATCAGCACGGTGTGCTTGGTCGCGCCAGTGAGAAATTCGGCCTGCAGCATGTTGTCGACGATGAACGCATGCAGCTTCTCGTCGCCGCCGGTGTAGTAGCGGTTCAGCTCGTTGCTGGTCGGGGTGGTCCAGCCGTAGCCATAGACCTGGTCCAGCTTCACCTTGGAGTCGAGGTAGCGGAAGTTCTGCCGCGCGGTGAAGACATCGTTGAAGCGATGTTCGAACTGATAACCGAACGACTGCTGATCGCGCTCATAGCGATCGATGCCCGGTTCGCCTTCGAAGAAGTTCTCGGAAATCCGCTGGCCGTTGCGCGGGTGCAACGCACCGTCGGCCGGCATACCGCTGTGGTAGCCGCCGTCCGGATCGTGTTGCAGGTACGCCTGCAGGGTCAGCGAGGTGTCATCGGTGAAGTCGATGCTCAGGGTCGGTGCCAGGGCGTAGCGTTTTTCCTTGTTGTGGTCGAACTGGGTGTCGGAGCGGTCCGCCAGCCCGGTCAGGCGATAGGCAATGCGCTTGTCGTCGTCCACCGGGCCGCTGAAGTCGAAGCCCATGCCGCGCTGGCCCTGGGTGCCGACCGTGGCCTGGATCTGATGGTAGGGCTCGAACAGCGGCTTCTTGCTGGTCAGTGCCACCAGGCCGCCCGGGGAGCTGCGGCCGTAAAGTACCGACGAAGGCCCCTTGAGGATGTCCACCCGCTCCAGGAAGTACGGATCGACCTGCATGGTGCTGTAGGTGCCGCTGTCGCCCATGGACTTGAGGCCGTCGAGGTAGATGTTGTCCACCGAGCCGTCGTTGAAGCCGCGCATGGCCACGTAGTCGTACCTGTGGGTCGCGCCGTAGGGGTTGGTCAGCACGCCGGGGGTGTAGCGCATGGCCTGGGACACGGTTTGCGAACCCTGGTCGTCCATTTGTTCGCGGGTCACCACGGAGACGCTTTGCGAGGTTTCCAGCAACGCGGTACTGGTTTTGGTGGCGATCTGGCTGTGGGTGGCGTTGTAGCCTTCCATGCTGCCCAAGGCATTGCCCAGGGCGAAACCCTTGATGTCGGTGGTCGGCAACGCCAGGGCACCGGTCTCGGGCAAGGCCCGCAGCACGTAGCTGCTGCCGTCCTGGCTCAGCGCTTCCAGGCCGGAGCCATTGAGCAGTTGGCCCAGGGCCTGGTCGGTGGAGTACTCGCCCTTCAGTCCGGCGGACTGGCGCCCCTGGAGCTGCGCCGGGGTCATCGACAGGGTGATGCCGGCCTCGCGGGCGAAGCGGTTGAGTACGTCGCTCAGGGCGCCGCCGGGGATGTTGTAGCTGTGGCTGAGGCTGGCCGCGCCAGACTCGGCCGCCTGTGCCAGGCAAGGCAAGGCGGCGACGCCCAGCGCCGAGGAAAGCAGGGCCACGCGCACGGCATGGCGCAGGCCAGAAGAAGAGTGGTGGAAGTGCACAATCATGGAAGGGTTCCGTTGAGTCGCTGAAGGCAGATGGAAGTGCTTACTGTCTAAGCCGGACTCACGGGAAAAAGCCGCCAAAAAATTTCAACGAATTGCAGCGCCTCAGGCCAGACGTTCCAGGGTGACCCACCAGCGGGTGCGATAACGCAGGCGCACGGGCAGGGTTTGCGGGAGGATCGCCAGCAGTTTGTCGGTGTCCTCCAGGCGGAACACGCCGGACAGGCGCAGCTCGCCGATCTCGTCGGCACAGCCCAGGTAACCGTGGCGATAACGCCCGACCTCGTGGATGAAGTCCGCCAGCCGCATATTGCGGGTGACGATCAGGCCATCGGCCCAGGCGCCCACGTCCATGTCCAGCGGCGGCACCGGCAGCGCCTGGGACGCACTGACCCGATAGCTTTGCCCGGCCTGTACCCGGGCCGAGGCGCCATCGGCGGTGTGCGGCGAATGAATGGCGACGCTGCCGGCGGTGACGCTCAGGCGCGTGCAGTCGCCCTCCATGCGCACCACGAAACTGGCGTCGAAGCCTTCGAACAGGCCATGGCGAGTCCGTACCAGCAGCGGCCTGGAAGGGCTCGCCTGCGAGTCCGGGCCGCAGGTCAGCATGATTTCCCCACGGCTGAGCCGGATCAGCCGCTGCCGGGCATTGAAGTCCATGTCGGCGGCGCTGTCGGTGTTGAGCTCCAGGCGCGAGCCGTCCGGCAACTGGAAGCCGCGGCGTTCGCCGGTGGCGGTGGCGAAGTCGGCGTTCCATTGCTGCCAGGCCAGTTGCTCCTTGCCCAGCCACGCGGCGCAGCCCACCAGCATGACGCCGCCGAGCAGCTTCAGGGCCTGGCGTCGGCCGAGGCGCTGGGCGCTGTTTTCCAGGGTATCGAAGGCCACCTGGGCACCGGGCACCGCCCGCAGGTTGCTGTGCAGTTCCTGCTGCAGCGATTGCACCCGTTGCCAGGCCAGCTCGTGCTCGTGATGGGCCGCGCGCCAGGTATCGCATTGCTGCAGCAGCCGGGGGTTACCGGCATTGTTGCGCAGGCGCAGCATCCAGTTGATGGCCTGCTTGACCACCAGGTGCCTGGGGTCCACGGGCCGGCGCAGATTGATCGAGGAGTTATCCACAGCGCTCATGCCTCATAGCGCAGCAGGTAGCAGTGGAACAGCGCGTCGGCCACGTAACGCTCCACCGAACGCAGGGACAGCCCCATCTGTTCGGCGATCTGCTTGTGGGTCAGGCCTTCGCACTGGGCCAGCAGGAACGCCTTGCGCACTTTCGGCTTCAGGCCTTCGAGCATGCGCGCGATGCTTTCCAGCAGCTCCAGCACCAGGGCGCGGGCTTCCTCGCTGGGGGCTTGGGCTTGCGGCAGATGGGCGATGGTTTCCAGGTAGGCGCGTTCGATTTCCTCGCGGCGCCAGTGGTCGATCACCAGGCCGCGGGCAATGGTCCGCAGGAAGGCGCGCGGGGCCTTGAGTTCCAGGCGTTCGGTGCGCTGCAACAGGCGCACGAAGGTGTCCTGCGCCAGGTCGGCGGCATCGGCGGCGTTGCCCAGCCGGCTGCGCAACCATGTGTTGAGCCAGCCATGGTGATGGCTGTACAGCGCCTGTACCGCGAACTCAGGTGATGACATGGATGCGACTGCCTGGGTGTCACAAATGATAATTAATCGCATTGTCATCAAGGGTTTGGGATTTTGCAACAGCCGCAGGGCGACCCGGCTACAGAAAAGTCCGACGCGACCGCTCTAGCCTGCCGTTCAGCGGTTTTTTGCAGATAACAGGTACATTTCTGACAAATCGCTAAGATTTATCCGTCTCGTGCCGACAGACAGTGAGACCCATGCGTGCACCAAAGTAGAGCGGTCGTAGAACGCCGCCTGCGTTGTTACATGGAAAGTTGCATCCCGTACGCATCCCCACTTTCGGCATAAGAAGTCCCATGACATGAATCTCAAGTTCAGCCATAAAATCCTTTTGGCCGCCTCCGGTGTAGTGGTTCTGGCATTCGCGTTGTTCACTTTGTACAACGACTATCTGCAGCGAAACACCATTCGCCAGAACCTCGAATCGTCCATCGAGCAGGCGGGTGACCTCACTTCCAGCAGCGTCCAGAACTGGATGAGCGGACGCATCCTGGTGCTCGAGAATCTCTCGCAGAACGTCGCCCACCAGGGCGCCAACGCCGACTTCCCGGGGCTGGTGGACCAGCCGGCGTTCACCACGAACTTCCAGTTCACCTACGTGGGCCAGGCCAACGGTGTGTTCACCCAGCGGCCTGACGCGAAGATGCCGGACGGCTACGACCCGCGTCAGCGTCCCTGGTACAAGCAGGCCGTGGCGGCCGACAAGACCATGCTGACCCCGCCCTACATGGCGGCCGTTGGCGGGCTGGTGGTGACCATCGCCATGCCGGTGAAAAAGGACGGCCAGTTGCTGGGCGTGGTGGGGGGCGACCTGAGCCTGGAAACCCTGGTGAAGATCATCAACTCGGTGGACTTCGGCGGCCTGGGCCATGCCTTCCTGGTCAGCGCGGACGGGCAGGTGATCGTCAGCCCGGACAAGGACCAGGTGATGAAGAACCTCAAGGATGTCTACCCGGGCGCCAACGTGCGCATCCAGAAGGGCACCCAGGAAGTGCTGCTCAACGGCCAGGAACGCATCCTGTCGTTCACCCCGGTGACCGGCCTGCCGAATGCCGAGTGGTACATCGGCCTGTCCATCGACCGTGACAAGGCGTTCGCCCCGCTGAGCAAGTTCCGCACCTCGGCGCTGCTGGCGATGTTCATCGCCGTGGCCGCGATTGCCGTGCTGCTGAGCCTGCTGATCCAGGTGCTGATGCGTCCGCTGACCACCATGGGCCGCGCGATGCAGGATATTGCCCAGGGCGAGGGCGACCTGACCCGCCGCCTGGTGGTGGAGAGCAAGGACGAATTCGGCGTACTGGGCGGCTCGTTCAACCAGTTCGTGGAACGTATCCATGCATCGATTTCCGAAGTGTCCTCGGCCACCCGCCAGGTGCACGACCTGTCCCAGCGCGTGATGGCCTCGTCCAACGCGTCGATCATCGGCTCCGACGAACAAAGCGCGCGCACCAACAGCGTGGCCGCGGCGATCAACCAGCTGGGCGCCGCCACCCAGGAAATCGCCCGCAACGCCGCCGATGCCTCGCAGCACGCCAGCGGCGCCAGCGAGCAGGCCGACGATGGTCGTCAGGTGGTGGAACAAACCATCCTGGCCATGACCGAGCTGTCGCAGAAGATCAGCCTGTCCTGCACCCAGATCGAAACCCTGAACGCCAGCACCGACAACATCGGCCACATCCTCGATGTGATCAAAGGCATCTCCCAGCAGACCAACCTGCTGGCGCTCAACGCGGCCATCGAAGCGGCGCGCGCCGGTGAAGCCGGTCGCGGTTTCGCGGTGGTGGCCGACGAGGTCCGCAACCTGGCCCATCGCACCCAGGAGTCGGCCGAGGAGATCCACAAGATGATCACCTCGCTGCAGATCGGCTCCCGCGAAGCGGTATCGACCATGAACGCCAGCCAGGCGTCCAGCGAAGAGAGCGTCGAAGTGGCCAACCAGGCCGGTGCGCGGCTGGTCAGCGTGACCCAGCGCATCACCGAGATCGACGGCATGAACCAGTCGGTGGCGGCCGCCACCGAAGAGCAGACCGCCGTGGTGGAAACCCTCAACGTCGACATCAGCCAGATCAACCTGCTGAACCAGCAGGGCGTGGCCAACCTCAACGAAACCCTGAAGGATTGCGATGCCCTGTCGCTGCAGGCCAACCGCCTGAAGCAACTGGTGGACAGCTTCAAGATCTGACCCGCACGGCCCTGAAAAACGCGATGAGGCCGGTATGGCTCATCGCGTTTTTTTTACCTGTCCGACAGCCCATCGGCACCCCTTGCCGTACTTCGGACCGCCTCCCTCTCTACCGGTCTGCGAACCCCTGTAGCCGCTGCCGCAGGCTGCGAAAAGGCCGCAGGCCTTCCAGCGATCCCCAAATCTTGCGCCGCCTTCGGCGTCGATCGCAGCCTACGGCAGCGGCTACAGGGGTATTTCCAGTGTTACTCGAACATCCTTTGCACATTGCCCATTGCCTCATCGGCAAACCCTTGCAGGAATCCCTGGAAGGCCGCGACCTCGGCACCGCCTTCGGCCGGGTCGGCGACGATGCGCCAGGTGGCGCGCGCCCGTTCGCCGGGCAAGGCCTCGACGCTCATGGCCGCCCACAGGTTGCCGATGCCCAGGGTGTCGTAGATCAGGCTCCAGGTCATGTACAGGGCCTGGTCGTCCCGAGAGTTGAGTTGCTCGATCACGATGTTGCCGTCGTGGAAGAACTTCTTGCGCACCGAGCGCACGCCCTCGCCGGTCATTTCGATGTGCGACAGCGCGGGAATGAAGGCCGGGAAGCCGGCGAAGTTGCCGACGATATTCCAGACGCTTTGGGCATCGGCGCCGATGTCCACGGTGGACAGGACCTGGCAGGCGTTCGGGTTCTTGATCAGGGTGTCGGGTTGCAGGTTTTTCATGGTGTTCTCCAGCGTGGGTGGGTTCAGATAAAACGGATGTCTTTCAGGTACTGGCAGCCCTTGCGCAGCAGCGCCGGGTCCTTGGCCGGGTAGTCGGCGCCCATGCGCCGCACCCCGGCCTTGGCGTTGGCGTGGCCGATCAGCGAGATGTCGCCGATGTCTTCCTCGAAGCCGTTGAGGTAGAAGCCGAGGACGCCGAACAGCGCGTTGTCGCGGTCGACCCGGCCCAGCTGGCGCTGCCAGTCGGCGACGCTGACCATGCGGAACTTGCGCCCGGCCTCGCGGAACGAGGCGACATAGGCCTCCCAGCTCAAGGGCTGCGGGTTGTGCAGGTTGAACACCGCGTGGGCCGGCTGATAACGGCTGGCGTGGAAGGCGATGAAGCGGGCGAGGAAGTCCACCGGCATCAGGTCGAAGTTCATCGCCAACTGCGGCACCTGACCCAGTTGCAGCGAGCCCTTGAGCATCAGCATCAGGCGGTTGCGGTGGGGCTGGCAGACCCCGGTCTGGCTGTTGAAACTGATGTTGCCCGGGCGATAGAGATTGACCCACACCCCCTGTTCGCGAGCCCGTTGCAGGATCCGCTCGCCGACCCACTTGGACAGGTTGTAGCCGTTGCGGATGTAGATCGGCGGGGTGGCCGCGGGCGGCTGTTCGAGCACCCGGCCCTGGGCGTCGATGTTGCTGGAGGCGGACAGGGTCGAGACGAAGTTGAAGACCTTCTTGCTGCGCCCTTCGCACAGGCGCAGGCACTCGAACAGCGGCTCGACGTTGTCGCGCGCCAGCGCCGGGTAATCGAGCACGTGATTGACGTTGGCGGCGTTGTGCACCAGCGCGCCGTATTCGCGGTCGATGCGTTCATACACATCCGCCGCCAGCCCCAGCCGTGGCTGGCTGATATCGGCGGCATGCACCCGCACCCGGCTCAGGTCCAGATGCTCCAGGCGGTTGTCGCGCAGGGCCTGGGCGAAACGTGCGGCGGCCGATTGCGCGGGCGTTTCCCGCACCAGGCACGCCACCTCGCTGGCGCCCCATTCCAGCAGCGCCTGGACGATGTGCACGCCGAGAAAACTGTTGGCGCCGGTGACCAGCACCTTGTGCACGTCGCCCAGTTGGCTGGCCGGCAGCACTTGCAGGTCGAGCTCGGCGTTGGCATCGGCGAACACCGGGTCGAGGGACGCATCCGGGCCGTCGTGGGCGGCGCCGTCGACCAGGGTCGCCAGGTTGCTCAGGGTCGGCGCCTCGATAAAGCGGTTGATCGACAGGCCGCGGCCGAACTGTTCGCGGATCGCCAGCAGCAGGCGCGACAGCAAAATCGAGTGGCCGCCGAGGTTGAAGAAGCTGTCGTCGGTGCCGATGTCTTCGGCCGGCAGCTCCAGCAGCTCGGCCCACAATTCCAGCAGGCGCCGTTCAGTGGTGTTCTGTGGCAGGCGTCGCCGGTGGTTGCTGCCTGGGGTACGCGGCAGGGCCAGCAGGGCGCGGCGGTCGACCTTGCCGTTGGCGGTGTAGGGCATGCTCGGCAGCTCGATGTAGGCGCTGGGCTGCATGTAGTCCGGCAAGCGCTGGCGCACCTGCTCGCGCAGGGTTTGCAGCGCGTCGCCGGCGGCGTTCGGCTGGGCCAGGTAGGCGAGGATCCGCCGCTGCTCGTCGATCACCACCGCCACCTGGCGGAACAGCTGGCCGTCGCGCAGGCAATGCTCGATCTCCTCGGGTTCGACCCGGAACCCGCGGATCTTCACCTGGTTGTCCCGCCGCCCGCAGATCTCGATGCCGTTGTCGGTCCACTGGCCGATGTCCCCCGTGCGATAGACCCGCAGTCGGCGCCCGTCCGGCAGGTCCAGGGTCAGGTAGCGTTCGGCGCTCAGCGCCGGGTTGTTCAGGTAGCCGAGGCCGACACCGGGCCCGGCCAGGTACAGCTCGCCGGGGGTACGGTCGGGCAGCGGTTGCAGCTGTTCGTCGAGGATCAGCACCTGGCTGTTGGCGATCGGCAGGCCGAGGTTGCGCGGGTTGTCGTCGACGCGCAGGCGGCGGGTGGTGGCCAGCACCGTGGTTTCGGTCGGGCCGTAGATGTTGTGCAGCGCGCACTGGTCGGCCAGGCGCTGGATGACGAAGGGTTCGCAGACGTCGCCGCCGGTCACCAGATGCCGCAGGCCCAGCGGCTGCTCCAGGGGCAGGATGCTCAGCAGCGCCGGCGGCAGGAAGGCGTGGCTGACCTTCTGCTGCTGGAGCAGGGCCAGCAGTTGCCGCGGGTCGCGCCGCTGGTCCTGGTCGGGGACCACCAGCAGCGCGCCGCAGAGGAAGGTGGGCAGGATATCCAGCAGCGAGGCGTCGAAGTTGATGGTGGAGAACTGCAGCACCCGGCTGTCTGGGTCCAGCTCGACATGGTCGATATACCAGGCGCAGAAGTGACTGAGATTGCCCTGGCTGAGCAACACGCCTTTGGGTTGGCCGGTGGTGCCCGAGGTGTAGATCGCCACGCAGGGCGCCTCTGGTGGCCGCGCCTGGCGCAGCAGCGGGAGGCTGTCCTCGGCGGCGTCATGCAACAGGGTGCGCACATCGAGTTGCGCCAGCTCGAGGTCGGCCAGGTCTTCGCAGCCGTCGTGCAGCAGCAGGGCGGCGCCGGCGTTGTCGAGAATGTAGCGCCGGCGTTGCGCCGGGTGCTCCGGGTCCAGCGGCAGGTACACCGCGCCACAGCCGAAGGTCGCGAGAATCGCGGCATACAGCACCGCCGACTTGGGTAGGCACAGGCCGATCACCGGTGGTCGCTCAGAGGCTGGAGGCAGGTGCCGCAGCATCTGCCGCTGCAGGTTGCGGCTCAGCCGATGCAGGGACTGGTAGCTGTAGTCGACGCCCTGGATGTTCAAGGCCGGGCGCTGGGCGAAGGCCAGCAGGCTCTGGTCGAGGCGCTGGACGATCGGCACCTGCATCTCGCGCAGCAAGGCCGGTGTCGGCTGTGGGTTGTGCCGGTGCTCGAAGGCCAGCGAGTCCAGGCGCTCCAGGCCCAGCAACGGTTCGCTGGGTTCATCCAGGGCCGCGAGCTGCTGGAAAAACGCCGCACCACGGGAAAAGCCGCTGACCAGCCGCGCGGTGCTGGCGACCAGCCTGGCCACCGCGCTGCCGCGCAGGGCCTGGCCATTGCCGCTGGCTTCCGGCGGCAGGCTCGCCTGTTCGATCAGCCGGGTGCCATGGCGGTGGAACAGGCGCACCTGCGGTAGCCCGGGCGCCGCTTGGGCGATCAGGGCAATGCGCAATTCCAGGCGCGCGGTGTCCGCTGCGAGGATGGGTGAATCACCCAGGCTGCCATCGTCGATCAGCAGATGGGGCCGCAGCCCTTCGGCGTTGGCGATCGCCTGCGGCGAGTCCAGCCGCCGCACCAGATGGCCGTGGCGTTCCAGCTCCATGGCCAGTTCGTTCAGGGCCTGGCTGCGGCCCGTCAACACAATGTCGAGGCGTCTCATGCTCGGGTCCCTCCGTTAGGGCAGGTAGTCGGCCAGTGCGTCCTGGACGCAGGCCGAATCCAGCATCGAACTGCTGCGCAAGAAGCGCAGGATGTTGGCGATCAGCGGGTGATGGCGGTTGATCGGGTAGGCCAGGGCGGCTGCCTCCTCGCGCAGCGCCTGCTTGATCGGGGCGGCGACGGGCAGTTGCTCGATCAGCCGCAAGTCGAAGTCCTTCTGAATGTCGTTGGTCAGGTACTGGGCGATGAACACCGGCAGCACCCGGGCGATCTCTGCGCGGTCGGCATCGCTGGCGCCGTGCCAATAGATACGCACCAGCCGCGACCAGAAACCCGAATGCCGGCCTTCGTCCTGCAGGTGGTCGGCCATCAGGCCCTTGATCGATTGCTTGACCGTGTCGTCCTTGGCGAAGGCGGCGACATCGTTGGTCACGGTGTTTTCGGCGATGGCCACGCAGACCAGCTCCATCGCGTCGCGCAGGTGTGCGGGGGCCAGCCGCAGGGCGGCGGGGATGGCCCGGCTGAGTTCGATTTCCCGGGGCAGCTCGATGGGCTCGATGCCGCTCATGGCGATGGTCTGCTGCATGAAGTCCATCGCCACCAGCGCGTGGTAGTCCTCGTCCACCACCACGGTCATGGCGTCGTAGCGACAGGCGAAGGGGAAGGCAATGGCGAAGCGATTCTTGGCGATGTTGCGGGCGGTCTTGTCCACCAGCTCGGTCTCGAAGATCACCACGTCGTTGATGAACTTGTAGAGGCTTTGCACCAGCACGAAGTCCCGTAGATGGGCACAGTGGTCGAGGAAGCCCTGGCTGTGCACCAGGGGCTGGCGGCTCAGGGGGTAGATCAGCTTGTCGTCGTCCTCGAGCATGCGCCGCGGCCGGGTGCGGATGGTCGCGCGCTCTTCCCAGGTGTCGGCGAAGGATTGGTAGTCGAGGGCGTTCATGCGCTCACCCCGATCGGCGATTCGGCCATGCTCAGGCGCAGCCCGTCCCACAGGGCGATGCGGCTGTCCACCGCGGCGATAGCCGCCGCGTACACCTCCTGCTGGCGTTGCGGGTCGCCAGCTACCAGCCGCTGCAGCAGCTGTTCCGCGGCCGGGCCGTGGTCGTCGGAGTCGACCTCGATATGGCGTTGCAGGTAGTAGCGAAAGGTCGGCGCCTGCTCGATGCCGATGCCCCAGTCGTCGAGGATGCGCTGGAACATCCGCGGGATGACGCTTTCCCGGCCATGGAGAAAGGCCGCCGCCACGCAATGGGCCGGCGCCTGCACGGCAGTGTGCACGGTCTGGCGGACAAAGGCGCTGGCGGCCGGGTCGGCGTCGACGCTGTGCAGGGCGGTGTCGAAACTCACACCCTCCTGTTGCAGCGCGACGAAGCGTTCCACGACCCCGGTGGTGGCGCCGACTTCGCGCATGGCGTCCAGGTACAGCTCGAAATGGCTGTAATGGCCTTGCCCGGGGCGCTCGTCGGACTCTTCGCCGAGCACGATCTCGTTGATCAGCCGCGCGGCGCGAGGGTCCCGCGGCGGTAGCCAGGGCAGGCGCACGCAGGTCAGTTCCTGTTGCAGGCGCTTGGTCAGCGACATGAAGTCCCACACAGCGAAAACATGGGCCTGCATGAAGCGTTGAAGAACCGCGAGTGTGTTGATTTCGGCAAAAATGGGATGGGCGCTGAGTGTGGCCTTGCGGGCGTCGAGAAGTTCTTTGCTGGCGTTCATTTAGGCTACCTGTCTGAGATGTTCAAGTGTGTTTGATTGGCCGATTAGTTGCGGCTCGTATAGGTGTTTTAATCAGTAATTATTTATTGCGGGCGAACAGGGGCCTCAAACCTGAGTTGATAAGCTGGAAAGTCTTATAGTGCTGGCCTGTCTATCCGTTAAAGAACCGTCGTCTTGGCGTTATGGGCTTGCGAGAGCCAATAAAGCCGAGGCTTGCCAAGTGCTCATGAACGGTAGCTCGACGTTGTTTAATGTCGGCGGAGAAAAAACTAATACAGGAGAAAGTGTCGGGCAAGTTGTTTTTATAATACTTTTCTAACTTGTATTTTTGTCGCGCGACAAGTTGCTGCAAAACTTCTGGTTGAAGTTTTGTGGAGATGAAGTTGCCCCTTCCGACTTATATAAGTCAGAATTTTTAACGCTGAGTGAATGCCTCACTCGAAGCAAACTTCGAAGCGCTGAGTTGAAGTCGTTGAATATCTGGGAGAAGGCATGCGGGAGCCGATCCCGGTCATGCCCTCCAGTCGCTGGGCTCCTTGCGTGGGTCTGCAGATCGACGTGTGCGGACAAGCCTGCGCGCCGCTCACGTCCCTTTTTCAGTCGGCGACAGCAAGAGTGGGCCCAAATCGCCGGCTGAGCCATCGTCGGCGGGCCTGTGAGGGCAGGAGCGGGGGAGGAAGACGGCGGATTATTCGCCGAGCAGGCCCAGGTGGATATTGATGATCTGCAGCAGGCGCTGGCGCTGGGACTTGATGAAGAAGTGATTGCCGGCCACCTCGATCAGCTCGAACTCACGGCGGGTGAACTCGCGCCAGTTGGCCATGTTGCTGGCGGGGGCCAGCGGGTCCTCGCTGCCATAGAAGGCGGTGAGGGGAATGTCGAGGTTGCCGCTCGACAGATCGCGCCAGGACTCGAACAGCTTCAGGTCGGCGCGCAGCAGCGTTTCGTACTGCTTCCGGCTGGCCTGGTCGCGGGGGATTTCGATCGGCGTGGCGCCCAGCGACAGCATGGCTTCCTGGAAGGGCGCCGTGGGCAACATGTGCAGCAACGGCCGGGGCGATGGGTAGTCGGGACTGCGGCAGGCGGAAATGAACAGGTGGCGGGTTTGGCCGGGGTAGTGCGCCTGGGCGTGCTTGGCGGCTTCGTAGGCCAGCATCCCGCCCAGGCCATGGCCGAACAGGGCATGGGGCTTGGCCAGCAGAGGGCGCAGTGCAGGGAAGGTGTCGGCCAGCAGCCGCGGCCAGTCATCGAGCGGGGTTTCGGCCTGGCGGCTGCCGTGACCGGGTAGCCGCACCAGCACCAACTCGATGTGTCCGCCCAGCCCGGTGGACCAGTTGCGCAGTTGTTCCGGGTCCGCGCCGGTCTGCGCAAAGCAGATGAGCCGGGTTTTCGCCGGCTCGCCGGAGTTGAGCACTATCAGCCATTTGTCATTGCGCGCGTGCACTGCTTTTCCTTAAGCCGGTGTGCCGGTCATTGAGTGTTGCATCGTGGCCGCGTCATGCCGCCGTTACCGCTGTCAGCCCTCGGCGGTCCGTTCGAGGTAGTCGCGAATGGTCTTCGCGGCCTTTTCCAGATGGCCGCGCAGCACCTCCACCGCCCGCTCGACATCCTTGGCCTCGGCGGCGTCGGTCATGGCGTTGTGGTCGTCCTGGGTCAACTTGCCCAGGCCCATGGAGGACAGATGGAAGCGCAAGAAACGTTCTTCCTCGTTCAACTCGAGCTCGATCAGGCGCAGTAGCTTCTGGTTCGGCGCCCGGTGGTACAGCGCCATGTGGAACAAGCGGTTGAGACGGCCGATTTCGGCGTGGTCGGTTTCGTTTTCCAGCTGCGCGATGTAGCCGCGGGCCTGGGCGATATCCTCGGCGTCGAGCAGCGGGATCGACAGGCGCAGCGCCTCCAGTTCCAGCAGCAGGCGCAGGCCGTAGGTTTCCACCGCGTCATAGCCGATCAGTTCGGCGACCACCGCGCCTTTGTGCGGCACCACATGCAACAGCGATTGCGCTTCGAGCTGGCGCAAGGCCTCGCGCACCGGCATGCGGCTGACGCCGAAGAGGTCGGCCAGATCCTGCTGGCGCAGCGCCGTGCCGCTGGGCAGGCGGCCGTCGAGAATCGCCGCGCGCAGGGTTTCCTCGATCACCGAGCGCGCGAGGTGGGCGGGGATCGGCCCGCTGACTGCGATCTTGCTCAAGGGTCTCGGTTTTTCTGTCACGTTAACGCTATCCTGTTTTCTGAGGTTTGGATCCAATGGACGCTAGATAGCGCCCTGCAGCTTGTCAAACCAGCCGTCTGGGCCCTGTCATGGATTTTGCCGGCGCTGATTCTCGGGGCAGCCCTCCTGAGGCTCAAGCACTGGCCGATAAACGAACAGGTCCCTGCTTTCAGCTTAGCGTCTCCAGAGGGGCTGTGATTGTAAGGTGCCATTGTCTTTTGGCGGACCAACCTGCACCATCCTTCGACCCACGACAGCTCCCATGGACTCTTCGCATTGGCGGCACGTTTAGCTCTTTCTCGGACCCTGCGCTGGCTGTTTTCGGCGCTGCTGCTGGCCGGCTTGCTGCTGGGTGGCTTGCAGGCCGATTGGGACTTTTCGCAGATCAGCCGCCGCGCCACGGCGCTGTACGGGCCGCTGGGTGAAGGGCAGAAGCGCATCGACGCCTGGCAGCAGCTGCTGGCAACCCAGAACCAGGCCAGCGAGATGGAACAGCTCAAGGTGGTCAACCTGTTCTTCAACAAGAACATGCGCTACGTGGAAGACATCGACCTGTGGCATCAGGTGGATTATTGGGAAACCCCGGTCGAGGCCCTGTGGAAGGGCGCAGGCGATTGCGAGGACTATGCGATCGCCAAGTATTTCAGCCTGCGCCACCTCGGTGTTTCCAGTGACAAGCTGCGCATTACCTACGTCAAGGCCCTGCGCCAGAACCGCGCGCACATGGTGTTGACCTACTATTCAAGCCCGGAGGCCATGCCGTTGGTCCTCGACAGCCTGATCGACGCCATCCAGCCGGCCAGCCAGCGTACCGACCTGCTGCCGGTGTACGCCTTCAATGCCGAGGGCCTGTGGCTGCCCGGCAAGGGCAGCAAGAAAGTCGGTGACACCAAGCGCCTGTCCCGGTGGCAGGACGTGTTGAAGAAAATGCAGGCCGAAGGTTTTCCGGTCGAGACGACTCACTAGGAGCACGAGCTCAGATGTCTTTGTTCAAACAACTGTTGATCGCAATCTGTCTGTTCCTGGTGGTCGCCTTCAGCGGCAGCTTCATGGTCAGCCTGGAAAGTTCGCGCACCCAGTACGTCAACCAGCTGCGTTCCCATGCCCAGGACGCGGCCACGGCGCTGGCCTTGTCCCTGACCCCGAACATCGACGACCCGGCGATGGTCGAGCTGCTGGTCAGCTCGATTTTCGACAGCGGCTACTACTCGAGCATCCGCGTGATCAACCAGGTCACCGAAGAGGTCATGGTCGAACGCAGCGGCACGCCCGAGGTCAGCGACGTGCCGGACTGGTTCGTCAAGCTGATCGGCCTGGAGCCGGCCGGCGGCGACGCCCTGGTCAGCCGTGGCTGGCAACAGGCGGCTCGGGTCGAGGTGGTCAGCCATCCGATGTTCGCCGTCGCCAAGCTCTGGCAAAGCGCCCTGGGCAGCCTCGGCTGGCTGCTGCTGTGCGGGGCCGTGAGCGCGGTGCTGGGGGCCTTGCTGCTGCGCCTCCAGCTCAAGCCGCTGGACTACATGGTGCGGCAATCCCACGCCATTGCCCGCCGCGAATTCCTCAGCCTGCCCGAGCTGCCGCGTACGCCGGAACTGCGCCGCGTGGTGCAGGCGATGAACCAGATGGTCGAGAAGCTCAAGGCGCTGTTCCAGGAACAGGCCGAGCGCAGCGAAAGGCTGCGGATCGAGTCTTATCAGGACAACCTGACCGGCCTGGCCAACCGTCGTTACTTCGAGATGCAGCTCAATGCCCGGGTGAGCAACCCGGAACAGGCCAGCTCCGGCTACCTGCTGTTGCTGCGGGTCAAGGACCTGGCCGGCCTGAACCAGCGCCTGGGCGGGCAGCGCACCGACCAGCTGCTGCAGGCGGTGGGCGAACAATTGCAGCGTGAATGCGCGCGCTACCCGGAAACCCACAACCTGGTGACCCGCATCCGCGGTGGCGAATTTGCCGTGCTGGCGCCGGGGCTGGTGCGCGAAGAGGCGCTGCAGCTGGCGCAGAACCTGGAAAACGCCTTGGCCAGCCTGCACGCCACCGGCGCCACCGACGTGGCGTCCGTGGCCTCCATCGGTCTGGCGCCTTTCGTCCATGGCGACTCACCGCAGGCGGTGCTCGGCCTGGGCGACCAGGCCCTGGCCCAGGCCGAAGCCCAGGGCGATACGAGCTGGGCCTGCCTGGACCACGATGCGGCGGCCAGCGTCGGCGACGACCATCACGCCTGGCACACCCTGCTGGACGGGGCCTTGAGCCAGCAGCGGTTCGAGCTGTATTTCCAGCCGGTGGTCGCGACCCGCGATACCACGCTGGTGCTGCACTACAAGGTGCTGTCGCGCTTGCTTGACGAGCAGGGCCAGACCATTGCCGCCGGGCGCTTCCTGCCGTGGCTGGAGCGCTTTGGCTGGACCTCGCGCCTGGACCTGCTGATGCTCGAACAGGTGCTCAAGCAGATGGCCGGGCATCAGGATTCGCTGGCATTGAACCTGTCGGCCGCGACCCTGGCCGACCCGCAGGCCTTGAACAAGGTGTTCGAGATCCTGCGCCAGCACTCCAACCTGGGGCCGCGCCTGACCCTGGAGATCGGCGAAGAGCAGTTGCCTGAACAAGCGCTGCTGGAACAACTGACCCGCCGCCTGCGCGAGCTGGGTTTCTCCCTGAGCCTGCAGCGTTTCGGCGGGCGCTTCAGCATGATCGGCAACCTGGCGCGCCTGGGCCTGGCCTACCTGAAGATCGACGGCAGCTACATCCGCGACATCGACCAGGAAAGCGACAAGCGCCTGTTTATCGAAGCCATCCAGCGCGCCGCCCACAGCATCGACCTGCCGCTGATTGCCGAGCGCGTGGAAACCGAAGGGGAGTTGCAGGTGATTGGCGAGATGGGCCTGTACGGCGTCCAGGGCCGCCTGTTCGGCGAGCCCGCGCCCTGGCGCTGAGGCGCTGAACGAAGATCGCCGGCCAGCGGCGCCCGCGCAGGTGCGGGAACCGCTGGCCGGCGATTATCAGATCAGGCCGGTTTCGTCGTCGTTGATCAGGTGGCTCAGGCCACCCAGCGCCTCACGCGCCTGGGTCCGGTCCATCAGCTTGGCCTGGGCCGCCGGTGGCAGGTCGGTGACGCGGATCACGCCCTTGCTGGTCAGCACCTGAATCAAGTCGTCGAGTACCCGGATCATTTCCAGGTCGCTCTGCTTGAGTTGTTTCAGGCTGACTTCCACCACCTCGTTGGCGAACCACTGCTGGATCTCATTATGGTCGGCCGCCAGTGTTTCCGTGGCCTCGGCGTAAGGTGTGGCCTCCACGCGAACCAGTTGGCCCTGTGCATCGCGTTGCACGTAGTACATGGGGAATCCCTCTAGATATGGTCCGGCATCATGCTGTCAGCAGCATAGGCCAACGGCGCGCTTTGGTCGCGAGTATGCGACGTGGCGGCACAATCGTCACGGTGGGAAGAACCGGCCACCCAGGACGGGTGGCCGGTCGACCCTGGATCAGCTGTTGTTGTGATCGATCTTGATGGTCGGGTCGCTACCGGCGATCAGCGAGTTGATGTTGGTGTTGGACCAGTTGTTGCCTTCCAGCTTGATCGTCACGTCCGCGTTGGCAATGCCGCCGGCCGCGTTGAGCTTGCCTTCGGAACTGACCTGCAGGGTCGAGGTACCGTCCACCGTGGTGATCTTCAGGAAGTTGTCGATGGTGCTGGCGCTCTCGCCCTGCAACAGGTCCCGCAGGTCGATACGGTCGCCTTCGCTGGCCTTGAAGTCCTTGATCACATCGTTGCCGGTGTCGCCGGCCTTCCAGACGAAGGTGTCGGCACCCGAGCCGCCGATCAGGATGTCATTGCCCGTGCCACCGATCAGCGTGTCGTTGCCGGTACCGCCCAACAGGATGTCGTTGCCCTTGCCACCGTCGAGCAGGTCGTTGCCGCCCTGGCCGAAGATGATGTCGTTGCCGGCGCCGCCCAGCAGCGTGTCATTGCCGTCATGGGCCCCGGAGACATCGAAATCGGTGTAGTGCTCGGTGATGTACTGGTGCACGTTGCTGGTGGTGACGCTGCTCGCGGCCACGCCGGTCTTCTGCGCCACGAAGGCCTGCATGGCCTGGTAGCCCTCGCCGGCGATGCCGTTGAAGCTCACCAGGTCGCCGAAGATGATGTCGTTGCCGTTGCCGCCGTTGACCGTGTCGGCTCCCGGCATGGTCGCTTCGGTATGGCCGAGGATAGCGTCGGCCAGGTTCGACGGGTCGATATTGGTCTGTGGGGTGCTATCGGTGTCGTACGGCCGCAGGTCGTTGAGGCTGACGTCGTTGTTCAGGCCGATCGCTTCCACCTGCGACAGGTTGCTCAGCAGGGTGAAGCTGCTGCTGGAGTTGGTGGTGGTGGCGTTGTTGGTATAGCTGCCCGCGCCGGCCAGGCTGGACAGCTCATAGGTGCCATCGCCCTGGGCATGCAGGGTGCCAGCGTTGTAACTGGACCAGCTGCCCCAGGCCTGCGTCCATACCGTGACGCTGCCGCTGCTGTTGATATCGATCAGGTGCGTACTGTCCGGTTGCAGCCGGACGGTATCGCCCAGCTGATAGTTGCTGGTCGTGATCACGTTATCGAGCCTGACGCTGCCGTACAGGATCGGGTTGGTCTGCTCGCCGGACTGGTAGTACGTCGGTTTGCCGTCGGTGATGAAGTACGTCAGGTTGGTGGCGTTGGTATTGCTGGTGGCCGCGCTGCTCTGGAAGAAGTTGGCCGTGGTCTTGAACACGTCCTCGTAGTTGGTGCCGCCGCCGGACGCCATGCTGTCCAGAATCGCCTTGAGCTGGGTCAGGGCGTTCGGATCGTTGAGGTTTACCGAAACCTGCTTGTTGACCTGGGTATCGAAGTCCGCCAGGAAGACGTTCACGGTGCCCGAGGTGCTGCTGCCCAGGCTGTTTTTCAGGGTGTTGAACACCGTGGTCAGTGAGTTCTTGGCGGCGGTGAGCGAGGCGTCGCTCATGCTGCCCGAGCTGTCGACCATGAACGCGATGTTGTAGTTCTTGCCTTGCACCACGTTCAGGCCGGCGACGTCGGCGACCATGATGTCGTTGCCCTCGGTGCCGACGAAGTTGTCGTCGCCCGCCGTGGCGACGCTGGCGCTGTAGGTCGCCGGGTACACCGTGACCGGGATCTGCGCGGTGCTGCTGGCCGAGCCGCCCAGGGACTCGGTGGAGGTCGAGGTCACGGTCAGGTTGAACGAGCCGTTGTAGTGCGACGGCGGGGTCAGGGTCAGGGTACCCAGGTTCCAGCCGGTGACATTGACTTCGCTGACGCTGCCGCCCGCGGTGAAGGTATGACCGGCGCCATCGCTGAGCACCGAGCCGGCCGGAATGCCGCCGATCTTCACGCTCAGGCTTTCCGAGCCGTCGGTATCGGTCAGGGCGGTGGTGATCTTCGACAGCTTGACGCTGCCACCTTCGGCACCTTCGTTGAGCTTGTAGCCGTCGTAGTAGCCCTCGCCGTTGCTGCCGTGCAGCTCGGAAAGGGTGACGCCGGCATTGTTCAGCGCGGTTTCGCTCGGGTACATCGGGATGTTGGCGTTGCTCAGGTCGACCGGTGTGCTGCCATTGACCGACAGGTTGACGTCATAGCTGCCCGGGCCGCTCTGGTTGGCGTGGTAGATGTCCAGGGTGTAGTAGCCGCTGGTGGTCGGGGTGAACGAACCGCTGATGCTGCCACCGGCCCCCCAGGTCGCGGTGGCCACGTTCTTGCCGCCGATGGTGATCAGCAGGCTGTCGTCGCCGACCCCGCTGAAGCTGTAGGTCTTGCCGGCTTCGAGGTAGATCAGGCCGGAGGTCTTCGAGCCGCTGCCGCCGGTCACGCTGGCGTCGGATTGGGCATTGGTCACCGTCGTGCTGCTGGTCGGGTTGCCGGAGTTGTTGAAGACGTTTTTCAGCGCATCGCCGGTGATGCCGCTGCCGTTGGTGCCCAGGCCGCTGAGGCTGCTCCAGGACTCCTTGAGCAGGCCGATGGAGTTCACGCTGTTGCTCGCCACGCCCAGGGTCGGCGCATCGGCCACCGGGGTGATGTCGATCTTCACGGTGCCGGTGGTGCCCAGGGCCTGGCCGTCGGTTGGCTGGAACTTGATCTGCGCGTAGTCGGCCTGCTGGTTGCCCACGCCGCTGCCGTTGTAGCCGTCGACACCCGACTCGTTGGCATCCGGGGTGAAGCGCAGCTTGCCGGCGTCGATATCGGCCTTGCTGAAGGTCTGGTTGCTGGCCACGTCCTTCCAGGTCGAGCCGTCGAGGTATTGCAGCTTGCCGTCGCCCGGCAGCTGGGTGATTTTCACCCCGAGGCTGGCCGCAGGGCTGTCCACGTCGCTGACGCCGAAGGTGGCCCAGGTCAGGGTCAGGGCGGTGTCTTCGGTGCCGGTCACGGCGCCGCCGGTGGCCACTGGCGCGTCGTTCACCGCCACCACGTTGACCGTGGTGGTGGCGACGTTGGAGTAGTTGCTGCCATCGGTCACCGTCACGGTGATGGTCCGCGGCGTGGTGCTCGGGTCCTCACTGTTGTTGGTGAAGGTGATGTTCTTGATCTGCTGCATGTAGTCGGCCAGCGTCGCATTGCCGGACAGGGTCAGGGTGATGGTGCCCGCCTGGCTGTTGGCATTGATGGTGATGCCGTTGACGCTGGTGCCCAGGTTCAGCGAGTCGCCCGGCTGACGGTTGGTCAGCACGATGGTGGCGCCGGTCAGCATCGTGCTGTCCGGGTCGGTGATGCTCAGGTCGGTGTCGGCGATCGACACGCCTGCGCCCGGGGTGTTTTCGGTGAAGGTCACCTTGTAGTCGGCCCCGGTGGCGCCGCTGGAGTTGTTGGCATCCAGGTCGAGGACCGGTGGCGCATCGTTGTCGATGATCGAAGTGGTGACGCTGCCATTGGTGCCGCTGACCACCAGGTTCTCGAAGTTGCCGCCGGTGGCCGAGTCGATCTTGACCACGAAGTTTTCCGTGCTCTCGGTGATCTTGTCGTCGAGGGTGGCGACGTTGAAGCTGGCGCTGCTGGAGCCCGCCGGGATCTTCACGGTGTACACGCCGGTGAAGTCCGAGCCGTCGGCGGCGGTGCCGCTGTAGCTGATCTTCAGGGTGACCTCGGTTTGCGCCGGGCTGGTCAGGCTGACGGTGTAGGTCGCGGCCTGGCCTTCGGTGACCGAGGTGCTGCCGTTGATGCTCACAGTGGTGGTATTGATGGTGTCGGTGACGCTGGTCACGGCCGGCGTGGTGCTGGGCACCAGGTTCTCGAAGTTGCCGCCGGTGGTGCTGGCGATACTGGCGCTGACGTTGCCGGCGTCGATGTACACATCGTCGCTCGGCGCGGCCACGGTCACGCTGCCGGTGGTGGCGCCGGCGGCGATGTTGATCACCGCGCCGTTGCTCAGGGTCACGGTCACCGGAGTGCCCGCGGCGTTGGTCAGGGTCGCGGTGTAGACGATCGAGCCACCCTCGGCCACGGTGTTGGTGGCGCTGAGGGTCAGGGACGTGGTGTCCGGGGTGTCGGTCACTGTGGTGCTGACCGGCGTCTTGTCGGCCACCAGGTTCTCGAAGTTGCCGCCGCTGACGGTGCTGATCGAGTTGCTCAGTGGCGTGTGGCCAACCAGGACATCGTTAGGCGCCACGAAGTTTACGGTACCGCTGCTGGCGCCGACCGGAATGGTGATGGTCTGGCCATTGGACAGGGTGACCACGACTGGCGAGCCAGTCACCGGCGCAGTCACGGACGCGGTGTAAACCACAGTGCCGCCTTCTGCCACGTTCGAGGTCGCGGTGAGGCTGACGGTCGAGGTGTCGATGGTATCGGTGACGTTGGTCACAGCCGGTGCAGTGCTCGGCACCAGATTCTCGAAGTTGCCGCCGGTGGCGGTCTGGATCGTGGCTTGCACAGTGCCGGCGTCTTTGTAGACGTCGTCGCTCGGTGCGGCCACGGTCACGGTGCCGGTGGTGGCACCGGCGGCGATGTTGATCACCGCGCCATTGCTCAGAGTCACGGTCACTGGCGTACCCGCGGCGTTGGTCAGGGTCGCGGTGTAAACGATCGAGCCGCCCTCGGCCACGGTGTTGGTGGCGCTGAGGGTCAGGGACGTGGTGTCCGGCGTATCGGCGACCGTGGTGTTGGCCGGATTGCTGTCGACTGCCAGCTTCTCGTAGTTGCCACCGGTGGCGTTAGTGATGGTAGTGCTCAGGGAGCTGCCGCCAGCCAGGGCATCGTTAGGCGCCACGAAGTTCACGGTACCGCTGCTGGCGCCGACCGGAATGGTGATGGTCTGGCCATTGGACAGGGTGACCACGACTGGCGAGCCGGTGACCGGAGCGGTAACCGACGCGGTGTAAACCACGGTGCCGCCTTCGGCCACATTCGAAGTCGCGGTGAGGCTGACGGTCGAGGTGTCGATGGTGTCGGTGACATTGGTCACCGCAGGCGTGGTGCTCGGCACCAGGTTCTCGAAGTTGCCGCCAGTAGCCGTCTTGATTGTGGCTTCTACGGTACCGGCATCTTTGTAGACGTCGTCACTCGGCGCGGCCACGGTCACGCTGCCGCTGGTGGCGCCGGCGGCGATGGTGATCACCGCGCCATTGCTTAGAGTCACGGTCACAGGTGTGCCCGCGGCGTTGGTCAAGGTGGCCGTATAAACGATCGATCCGCCTTCAGCGACAGTGTCAGTCGCTGTCAGGCTCAGATTGGTGGTGTCCGGGGTGTCGGTCACCGAAGTCTCGGCAGGCTTGCCGTCGACGTCCAGCTTCTCGTAGTTGCCACCGGTTGCGCCAGTGATTGTGGTGCTCAGGGAGCTACCACCCGCCAAGGCATCGTTTGGCGCGGTGAAATTCACAGTACCGGAGGACTCGCCCACCGGGATGGTAATGGTCTGTCCGTTGGACAGGGTCACGACTACTGGTGAGCCAGTCACTGGCGCAGTCACGGACGCGGTGTAAACCACGGTGCCGCCTTCGGCCACAGATGGAGTGGCTGTTAGCGAAACAGTGCTGGTGTCGATGGTATCAGTGACATCAGTTACAGCTGGCGTAGTGCTCGGAACCAGGTTCTCGAAGTTGCCGCCAGTAGCAGTTTTGATTGTGGCTTCTACGGTACCGGCATCTTTGTAGACGTCGTCCGCAGGAGCGGCCACGGTCACGGAGCCAGTCGTAGCGCCGGCGGCGATGGTAATCACTGCACCGTTGGAGAGCGTTACGGTCACCGGAGTGCCAGCTGCGTTGGTCAGGGTCGCGGTGTAAACAATAGAACCACCTTCAGCGACAGTGTCAGTCGCGCTGAGGGTCAGATTGGTGGTGTCCGGGGTATCGGTAACCGAGGTGTCAGCAGGTTTGCTATCCACATCGAGTTTTTCGTAGTTACCGCCAGTCGCGCCCGTAATGGTCGTGCTCAAGGAGCTACCGCCTGCCAGGGCATCGTTTGGTGCGGTGAAGTTTACGGTACCGGACGACTCGCCCACCGGAATGGTGATGGTCTGACCGTTGGACAGAGTGACCACGACCGGAGAGCCGGTTACTGGAGCGGTCACGGAGGCGGTGTAAACCACGGTGCCGCCTTCGGCCACAGATGGAGTGGCTGTCAGCGAAACAGTGCTGGTGTCGATGGTATCAGTGACATCAGTTACAGCTGGGGTAGTGCTCGGCACCAGGTTCTCGAAGTTGCCACCGGTGGCGGTCTGGATCGTGGCTTGCACGGTGCCGGCGTCCTTGTAGACGTCATCGGCTGGAGCCGCAACGGTCACGGTGCCGGTGGTGGCGCCGGCGGCGATAGTAATCACAGCGCCGTTGCTCAAGGTCACAGTCACAGGTGTGCCTGCGGCGTTGGTCAAGGTGGCCGTATAAACGATCGAACCACCCTCGGCGACGGTATCGGTCGCAGTCAGGCTGAGGGTAGTGGTATCCGGCGTATCGGTAACCGAGGTCTCGGCAGGTTTACTGTCGACATCGAGCTTCTCGTAGTTGCCACCCGTTGCACCGGTGATCGTGGTGCTCAGGGAACTACCACCTGCCAGGGCATCGTTCGGCGCGGTGAAGTTCGCGGTACCGGACGACTCGCCCACCGGAATGGTGATGGTCTGACCGTTGGACAGAGTGACCACGACCGGAGAGCCGGTTACTGGAGCGGTGACCGACGCGGTGTAAACCACGGTGCCACCCTCGGCGACGCTAGGAGTGGCGGTCAGGCTGACGGTCGAGGTATCGATAGTGTCGGTGACGTCAGTAATGGCTGGGGTGGTGCTCGGTACCAGGTTTTCAAAGTTACCGCCGGTGGCGGTTTGGATCGTGGCTTGCACGGTGCCGGCGTCTTTGTAGACGTCATCGGCTGGAGCGGCCACGGTCACGGTGCCAGTGGTGGCGCCGGCCGCGATGGTAATCACCGCGCCGTTGCTCAAGGTCACGGTCACAGGTGTGCCCGCGGCGTTGGTCAAGGTGGCCGTATAAACGATCGATCCGCCTTCAGCGACAGTGTCAGTCGCTGTCAGGGTCAGATTGGTGGTATCCGGGGTATCGGTCACCGAAGTCTCGGCAGGCTTGCTGTCGACATCGAGTTTTTCGTAGTTGCCGCCGGTGGCGCCAGTGATGGTGGTGCTCAGGGAGCTGCCACCCGCCAAGGCATCGTTTGGTGCGGTGAAGTTCACGGTGCCGGACGACTCACCCACCGGAATGGTGATGGTCTGGCCATTCGACAGGGTCACCACGACCGGCGCACCGGTTACTGGAGCGGTCACGGAGGCGGTGTAAACCACCACGCTACCCTCAGCAACGTTAGGTGTAGCGGTCAGGCTGACAGTCGACGTATCGATGGTATCGGTCACGTCGGTAACGGCTGGAGTCGTGCTCGGCACCAGGTTCTCGAAGTTGCCGCCCGTAGTCTCTTTGATGCTGACTTCAACTTTGCCGGCATCCTTGTACACATCATCAGCTGGAGCCGCGACGGTGACGGAGCCAGTGGTGGCGCCGGCAGCAATGGTGATTACTGCGCCGTTCGACAGGGTCACGGTCACCGGAGTGCCAGCGGCATTGGTCAGGGTCGCGGTGTAAACGATCGAACCGCCTTCGGCGACGGTATCAGTCGCCGTCAGGCTCAGAGTAGTAGTGTCCGGGGTGTCGGTAACCGAGGTGTCGGCAGGCTTACTGTCGACATCGAGTTTTTCGTAGTTGCCACCGGTTGCACCGGTAATGGTGGTGCTCAGGGAGCTACCACCCACCAAGGCATCATTCGGGGCTGTGAAATTCACAGTACCAGAGGACTCGCCCACTGGGATGGTGATGGTCTGGCCGTTCGACAGAGTGACGACTACCGGCGAACCGGTCACTGGAGCAGTGACGGACGCGGTGTAAACCACGGTACCGCCTTCAGCCACAGACGGAGTAGCGGTCAGCGACACAGTCGAAGTGTCGATGGTGTCGGTCACATTGGTGACGGCTGGAGTCGTGCTCGGCACCAGACTCTCGAAGTTGCCGCCAGTAGCAGTTTTGATTGTGGCTTCTACGGTACCGGCATCTTTGTAGACGTCGTCCGCAGGAGCGGCCACGGTCACGGAGCCCGTGGTGGCGCCGGCGGCGATGGTGATCACTGCGCCGTTCGACAGAGTCACGGTGACCGGAGTCCCGGCTGCGTTGGTCAGGGTTGCGGTGTAAACGATCGAGCCGCCTTCAGCGACAGTATCGGTCGCGCTGAGGGTCAGGTTGGTGGTGTCCGGTGTATCGGTCACCGAGGTGTCAGCAGGTTTGCTATCCACATCGAGTTTTTCGTAGTTACCGCCAGTTGCGCCGGTAATGGTGGTGCTCAAGGAGCTACCGCCTGCCAGGGCATCGTTTGGCGCAGTGAAGTTCACAGTGCCGGACGATTCGCCTACCGGGATGGTAATGGTCTGACCGTTGGACAAAGTGACGACTACCGGGGAGCCGGTTACTGGAGCGGTGACCGACGCGGTGTAAACCACGGTGCCACCCTCGGCGACGCTAGGAGTGGCGGTCAGGCTGACGGTCGAGGTATCGATAGTGTCGGTGACGTCAGTAATGGCTGGGGTGGTGCTCGGTACCAGGTTTTCAAAGTTGCCGCCGGTGGCGTCCTTGATGGTCGCCTCGACCTTGCCGGCATCCTTGTATACATCGTCAGCAGGCGCTGCGACGGTGACGGAGCCAGTGGTAGCGCCTGCTGCGATGGTAATCATTGCACCATTCGACAACGTTACGGTTACAGGCGTGCCGGCCGCATTGGTCAGGGTGGCGGTGTAAACGATCGAGCCGCCCTCGGCGACAGTGTCAGTCGCCGTCAGGCTCAGAGTAGTAGTATCCGGGGTGTCGGTAACCGAGGTTTCGGCAGGTTTGCTATCAACGTCCAGCTTCTCGTAATTACCACCGGTAGCGTCCTTGATGGTGGTGCTCAGAGAGCTGCCGCCCGCCAGTGCGTCGTTAGGCGCGACGAAATTCACGGTACCGCTGCTGGCGCCGACCGGGATGGTGATGGTCTGGCCATTCGACAGGGTTACCACGACTGGCGAGCCAGTCACTGGCGCAGTCACGGACGCGGTGTAAACGACAACGCCCCCTTCAGCAACACTAGGCGTCGCGGTCAGGCTGACAGTCGAAGTATCGATGGTGTCAGTGACGTCAGTAACGGCTGGAGTAGTGCTCGGAACGAGATTCTCGAAGTTGCCACCGGTGG
Organism: Pseudomonas sp. LAMO17WK12:I10; assembly: GCF_900215185.1. Classification (NCBI taxonomy): domain Bacteria; kingdom Pseudomonadati; phylum Pseudomonadota; class Gammaproteobacteria; order Pseudomonadales; family Pseudomonadaceae; genus Pseudomonas; species Pseudomonas sp. LAMO17WK12:I10. Next base: position 28,973 of record NZ_OBDX01000001.1, read on the forward strand.
TGTCCTTGATGGTTGCTTCGACCTTGCCCGCATCTTTGTAAACGTCGTCAGCTGGCGCCGCGACGGTGACGGAACCTGTGGTTGCACCGGCGGCGATAGTGATCACTGCACCGTTGCTCAGGGTCACGGTTAGCGGAGTCCCGGCCGCGTTGGTCAGAGTCGCGGTGTAAACAATGGACCCACCCTCGGCGACGGTATCGGTCGCAGTCAGGTTGAGGGTAGTGGTATCCGGAGTATCGGTAACCGAGGTCTCGGCAGGCTTACCGTCGACGTCCAGCTTCTCATAGTTGCCGCCGATGGCACCGGTGATGGTGGTGCTCAAGGAGCTACCGCCCGCCAGGGCGTCGTTCGGTGCTGTGAAGTTCACGGTGCCGGAGGACTCGCCGACCGGAATGGTGATGGTCTGGCCGTTGGACAGAGTGACCACAACCGGCGAGCCGGTTACTGGAGCGGTGACCGATGCGGTGTACACCACCACGCCACCTTCCGCGACGCTAGGAGTAGCGGTCAAGGAAACAGTGCTGGTGTCGATGGTGTCGGTCACGTCGGTGACGGCCGGTGTGGTGCTTGGCACCAGGTTCTCGAAGTTCCCGCCTACGGCGTCTTTGATGCTGACTTCGACTTTGCCGGCATCCTTGTACACATCATCAGCTGGAGCAGCGACGGTGACGGAGCCTGTGGTTGCACCGGCAGCAATGGTGATTACTGCGCCGTTCGACAGGGTCACGGTTACCGGAGTGCCAGCGGCATTGGTCAGGGTCGCGGTGTAAACGATCGAACCGCCTTCGGCCACGATGTCTGTCGCACTGAGCGTCAGGTTGGTGGTGTCTGGCGTATCGGTCACCGAGGTTTCGGCCGGTTTGCTATCAACGTCCAGCTTCTCGTAGTTACCGCCAGTTGCACCGGTAATGGTGGTGCTCAGGGAGTTTCCGCCTGCCAGCGCATCGTTTGGCGCGGTGAAGTTCACAGCGCCGGACGATTCGCCTACCGGGATAGTGATGGTCTGTCCGTTGGACAAGGTCACGACTACAGGCGAGCCAGTCACTGGTGCGGTCACGGAGGCGGTGTAAACAACAACACCGCCTTCAGCCACGGACGAAGTAGCGGTCAGGCTGACAGTCGAAGTATCGATAGTGTCAGTGACGTCGGTCACCGCTGGCGCGGTATTCGGCACCAGGTTCTCGAAGTTGCCGCCTGTGGCGTCGTTGATACTGACCTCAACCTTGCCGGCGTCTTTGTAGACGTCATCGGCCGGGGCGGCCACGGTCACGGAGCCTGTGGTTGCACCCGCGGCAATGGTAATCACCGCGCCGTTCGACAGAGTTACAGTTACCGGAGTACCGGCCGCGTTGGTCAGGGTGGCGGTATAAACGATCGAACCACCTTCAGCCACAGTGTCGGTCGCACTGAGCGTCAGGTTGGTTGTGTCTGGCGTATCGGTAACCGAGGTTTCGGCCGGTTTGCTATCAACGTCCAGCTTCTCGTAGTTACCGCCAGTTGCGCCGGTGATGGTGGTGCTCAAGGAACTACCGCCGGCCAGGGCATCGTTTGGCGCGGTGAAGTTTACGGTGCCCGATGACTCGCCGACCGGGATGGTGATGGTCTGGCCATTGGACAGAGTTACCACAACTGGCGAGCCAGTAACCGGCGCAGTCACGGAGGCGGTGTAAACAACAACACCGCCTTCAGCTACAGACGGAGTGGCGGTCAGCGAAACAGTCGAAGTATCGATGGTATCGGTGACATCAGTGACGGCAGGTGTGGTACTCGGCACCAGATTCTCGAAGTTGCCACCGGTAGCGTCCTTGATGGTCGCTTCAACCTTGCCGGCGTCCTTGTACACATCGTCCGCAGGGGCGGCGACGGTGACAGAACCGGTGGTGGCACCGGCGGCAATATTGATTACGGCACCGTTTGACAAGGTCACGGTCACAGGCGTGCCTGCAGCGTTGGTCAGGGTCGCGGTGTAAACGATCGAACCGCCTTCAGCGACAGTGTCAGTCGCTGTCAGGCTGAGGGTGGTGGTGTCCGGAGTGTCAGTAACCGAGGTCTCGGCAGGCTTGCTGTCGACATCGAGTTTTTCGTAGTTACCGCCCGTTGCGCCGGTAATGGTGGTGCTCAAGGAGCTACCGCCAGCCAATGCATCGTTTGGCGCCGTGAAGTTCACGGTGCCGGAAGACTCACCCACCGGGATGGTGATGGTTTGGCCATTCGACAAGGTCACGACTACAGGCGAGCCAGTCACTGGTGCTGTCACGGAGGCGGTATAAACCACGGTGCCGCCTTCTGCCACGGACGGAGTAGCAGTCAGCGAAACGGTACTGGTGTCGATAGTATCGGTGACGTCGGTAACGGCTGGGGCAGTGCTCGGAACCAGGTTCTCGAAGTTGCCACCAGCGGCATCCTTGATGGTGACTTCGACTTTTCCAGCGTCTTTGTAAACGTCATCCGCAGGGGCGGCGACAGTGACAGAACCAGTAGTGGCGCCTGCTGCGATGGTGATGATCGCGCCGTTCGACAGGGTCACGGTCACAGGCGTGCCCGCAGCATTGGTCAGGGTTGCGGTGTAAACGATCGAACCGCCTTCGGCCACGGTGTCTGTGGCGCTGAGGGTCAGGTTGGTGGTGTCCGGGGTATCGGTAACCGAGGTGTCAGCAGGCTTGCTGTCGACATCGAGTTTTTCGTAGTTGCCGCCCGTTGCGCCAGTGATGGTGGTGCTCAGGGAGCTACCGCCGGCCAGGGCATCGTTCGGTGCCGTGAAGTTCACAGTGCCGGAAGACTCACCCACCGGAATGGTGATGGTCTGGCCGTTGGACAGGGTTACGACTACTGGCGAGCCGGTCACTGGAGCAGTCACGGAAGCGGTATAAACGACAACTCCACCTTCAGCAACGCTAGGCGTAGCGGTCAGACTGACGGTCGAGGTATCGATGGTGTCAGTGACATCAGTCACGGCCGGGGTAGTGCTCGGAACCAGGTTCTCGAAATTACCGCCAGCGGTCTCTTTGATACTGACTTCAACCTTGCCCGCATCCTTGTACACATCGTCCGCAGGGGCGGCGACGGTGACAGAACCGGTGGTGGCACCCGCTGCAATGGTGATCACCGCACCGTTCGACAGAGTCACGGTCACTGGCGTACCAGCAGCATTGGTCAGCGTTGCGGTGTAAACGATCGAACCGCCTTCAGCGACAGTATCAGTCGCTGTCAGGCTCAGATTGGTGGTATCCGGAGTATCAGTAACCGAGGTTTCGGCAGGCTTGCCGTCAACGTCCAGCTTCTCGTAGTTACCGCCTGTCGCACCGGTGATGGTCGCGCTCAGGGAGCTGCCGCCGGCGAGGGCATCGTTAGGTGCTGTGATATTGACGGTACCGGAGGATTCACCCACTGGAATGGTGATGGTCTGGCCGTTGGACAGGGTCACCACAACAGGCGAGCCAGTTACTGGAGCGGTGACCGACGCGGTGTACACCACAGTGCCGCCTTCAGCCACGGACGGCGTGGCGGTCAGGGAAACAGTCGAGGTATCGATGGTGTCGGTCACGTCGGTGACGGCTGGAGTCGTGCTCGGAACCAGATTCTCGAAGTTGCCGCCGGTGGCATCCTTGATGCTCACCTCAACCTTGCCGGCATCCTTGTACACATCGTCCGCAGGGGCGGCGACGGTCACAGAGCCTGTGGTGGCGCCGGCAGCAATGGTGATCACCGCGCCGTTGCTCAGGGTCACGGTCACAGGCGTGCCCGCAGCGTTGGTCAGGGTCGCGGTGTAAACAATAGAACCACCTTCAGCGACAGTGTCAGTCGCGCTGAGGGTCAGGTTGGTGGTGTCTGGTGTGTCGGTCACCGAGGTATCGGCCGGCTTGCTGTCGACATCCAGTTTTTCGTAGTTACCGCCAGTCGCGCCAGTGATGGTAGTGCTCAGGGAGCTACCGCCCGCCAGGGCGTCGTTTGGTGCGGTGAAGTTCGCAGTGCCGGAAGATTCTCCGACCGGGATGGTGATGGTTTGGCCGTTGGACAGAGTGACAACGACAGGCGAGCCAGTCACTGGAGCGGTGACCGACGCGGTGTACACCACGGTGCCGCCTTCGGCCACAGATGGAGTCGCGGTCAGCGAAACAGTGCTGGTGTCGATGGTGTCAGTGACATCGGTGACCGCTGGGGTGGTGCTCGGCACCAGGTTCTCGAAGTTGCCGCCCGTAGCATCCTTGATGCTGACTTCAACCTTGCCAGCGTCCTTGTACACATCGTCTGCTGGGGCTGCGACGGTCACAGAGCCGGTGGTCGCACCGGCAGCGATAGTGATCACCGCACCGTTCGACAGAGTCACGGTCACCGGAGTGCCGGCTGCGTTAGTCAGCGTCGCGGTATAAACGATCGAACCACCTTCGGCCACGGTGTCTGTGGCGCTCAAGGTCAGGCTAGTGGTGTCTGGGGTATCGGTAACCGAGGTATCAGCCGGCTTGCTATCAACATCGAGTTTTTCATAGTTACCGCCAGTCGCACCGGTAATGGTGGTGCTCAGGGAGCTACCGCCCGCCAGGGCGTCGTTCGGTGCGGTGAAGTTCACGGTGCCGGAAGATTCGCCGACCGGGATGGTGATGGTTTGTCCATTGGACAGGGTGACCACGACTGGCGAACCGGTCACCGGCGCGGTTACGGAGGCGGTGTAAATGACAACGCCGCCTTCAGCCACGGATGGAGTCGCGGTCAGGCTGACGGTCGAGGTATCGATGGTGTCAGTGACATCGGTCACCGCCGGAGTAGTGCTTGGTACCAGGTTTTCGAAGTTACCGCCTGCAGCATCCTTGATGCTGACTTCGACTTTACCGGCATCTTTGTAGACGTCATCGGCTGGAGCCGCGATGGTCACAGAGCCCGTGGTCGCACCGGCTGCGATGGTGATGATTGCACCGTTCGACAGAGTCACGGTTACCGGCGTGCCAGCGGCATTGGTCAAGGTGGCCGTATAAACGATCGAACCGCCTTCAGCGACAGTGTCTGTCGCGCTGAGGGTCAGATTGGTGGTGTCTGGCGTATCGGTAACCGAAGTCTCGGCAGGCTTACCGTCGACGTCCAGCTTCTCGTAGTTGCCGCCGGTAGCGCCGGTAATGGTGGTGCTCAGGGAGCTGCCGCCAGCGAGAGCATCGTTTGGTGCCGTGAAGTTCACGGTAGCGGACGATTCGCCCACCGGAATGGTAATGGTCTGGCCATTCGACAGGGTTACCACTACCGGCGAACCGGTCGCTGGAGCGGTCACAGAGGCGGTGTACACCACCACGCCACCTTCAGCCACGGACGGTGTGGCGGTCAGGCTGACAGTCGACGTATCGATGGTGTCGGTCACGTCGGTGACGGCTGGAGTAGTGCTCGGCACCAGGTTTTCAAAGTTGCCGCCAGCAGTCTCTTTGATGCTGACTTCGACTTTGCCGGCGTCTTTGTAAACGTCATCCGCAGGAGCGGCGACGGTGACGGAGCCCGTAGTTGTACCGGCGGCAATAGTAATCACTGCACCGTTCGACAAAGTCACGGTTACAGGCGTGCCAGCGGCATTGGTCAGAGTGGCGGTGTAAACGATTGAACCACCCTCGGCCACGGTGTCGGTAGCGCTGAGGGTCAGGCTGGTGGTGTCCGGAGTATCGGTAACCGAAGTCTCGGCAGGCTTGCCGTCGACGTCCAGTTTCTCGTAATTACCGCCGGTGGCGCCAGTGATGGTGGTGCTCAGAGAGCTGCCGCCAGCGAGAGCATCGTTTGGCGCCGTGAAGTTCACGGTACCGGACGATTCGCCGACCGGGATGGTGATGGTCTGGCCATTCGACAGAGTGACAACGACAGGCGAACCAGTGACCGGAGCCGTTACGGAAGCGGTGTAAACGACAACGCCACCTTCAGCAACGCTAGGCGTCGCGGTCAGGCTGACGGTCGACGTATCGATGGTGTCAGTGACATCAGTCACGGCCGGGGTAGTGCTCGGAACCAGGTTCTCGAAATTACCGCCAGCAGTCTCTTTGATGCTGACTTCGACTTTGCCAGCATCCTTGTACACATCGTCAGCAGGCGCTGCGACGGTCACGGAACCAGTAGTGGTGCCGGCAGCGATAGTAATCACCGCGCCGTTCGACAGGGTTACGGTCACCGGAGTACCGGCAGCGTTAGTCAGGGTAGCGGTATAAACAATCGAACCACCCTCGGCCACGGTGTCGGTCGCGCTGAGGCTCAGATTGGTAGTGTCCGGGGTGTCGGTAACCGAAGTCTCGGCAGGCTTGCCGTCGACGTCCAGCTTCTCGTAGTTGCCACCGGTGGCACCAGTGATGGTGGCGCTCAGGGAGCTGCCGTCGGCCAGGGCATCGTTAGGTGCCGTGATATTGACGGTGCCGGAGGACTCGCCGACCGGAATGGTGATGGTCTGGCCATTCGACAGAGTGACAACGACAGGCGAGCCAGTCACTGGCGCAGTCACCGACGCGGTGTACACCACGGTGCCGCCTTCAGCCACGGACGGCGTCGCGGTCAGCGAGACAGTCGAGGTATCGATGGTGTCGGTGATGTCCGTCACCGCCGGCGTGGTGCTCGGCACCAGGTTTTCAAAGTTGCCGCCGCTGGCGTCCTGGATAGTCGCTTCGACCTTGCCGGCGTCCTTGTAGACGTCATCGGCGGGCGCGGCAACGCTCACCGAACCTGTGGTCGCGCCGGCGGCGATGGTGATCACCGCGCCGTTGCTCAACGTCACGGTGACCGGCGTGCCGGCCGCGTTGGTCAGGGTCGCGGTGTAGACAATCGAGCCGCCTTCGGCGACCGAACCACTGGCCGACAGGCTCAGGCCGGTGTCGTCCACGGAGTCGGTGATGGTGGTCTGCGCCGGCGTGGTGTCAGGCGTCAGTTGTTCGAAGTTGCCACCGGTGGCGCCGGTAATGCTGGTGCTGACCGTGCTGCCGTTGTTGTAGACGTCATTGGCGGGGGTATCGACCACGACGGTGCCGACGGTCTTGCCGGCCTCGATGACGATGGTCGAGCCGTTGGACAGGGTCACGGTAACCGGGGTCTGCGCCGGGTTGGTCAGGGTCGCGGTGTAGGTGATCTGGCCGCCTTCCACAACGCTGCCGGTAGCGGTCAGGCTCAGGCCGGTGTTGTCCACCGAGTCGGTGATGGTGGTCTGTGCCGGCGTGGTGCTCGGCACCAGGTTCTCGAAGTTGCCGCCGGTGGCGCCGGTAATGCTGGTGCTGACCGTACTGCCGTTGTTGTAGACGTCGTTGGCCGGGGTATCGACCACCACGGTACCAGTGGTTTTACCGGCGTCGATGGTGATGGTCGAACCATTGGACAGGGTCACGGTGACCGGGGTCTGCGCGGGGTTGGTCAGGGTCGCGGTGTAGGTGATCTGGCCACCTTCGACGACGGTGCCGGTGGCCGACAGGGTCAGGCCGGTGGCATCCGGTGAGTCGGTGATGGTGGTCACCGCTGGCGTGGTGCTTGGCACCAGGTTCTCGAAGTTGCCGCCAGTGGTGCCGGTAATGCTGGTGCTGACCGTGCTGCCGTTGTTGTAGACGTCGTTGGCCGGGGTATCGACCACCACGGTGCCGACGGTACGGCCGGCGTCGATGGTGATGATCGAGCCGTTGGACAGGGTCACGGTGACCGGCGTCTGTGCCGGGTTGGTCAGGGTCGCGGTGTAGGTGATCTGGCCACCTTCGACGACGGTGCCGTTGGCGGTCAGGGTCAGGCCGGTGGTGTCCGGCGAGTCGGTGATGGTGGTCACCGCCGGCGTCGGGTTCGGTACCAGGTTCTCGAAGTTGCCGCCGCTAGTCCCGGTAATGCTGGTGCTGACGGTGCTGCCATTGTTGTAGACGTCGTTCGGCGGGGTGTCGACCACCACGGTGCCGACGGTCTGGCCGGCGTCGATGGTGATGGTCGAGCCATTGGACAAGGTCACGGTGACCGGGGTCTGTGCCGGGTTGGTCAGGGTCGCGGTGTAGGTGATCTGGCCACCCTCGGTCACGCTGGAGCCCGCGGTCAGGGTCACGGTGGTGGTGTCCACGGTGTCCGTGACCTGGGTGACGGCTGGCGTCGGGTCGACGGTCACGACCAGGCCACCGCCGCCGGTGATGCCGGTGACGCCCACGCTGATCTCTTTCGGGTCGTTGTAGACGGTGTCGTTCGGTGCCAGCGGCACATTGACGGTGCCGGTCAGTTGCCCGGCCGGAATCACGATCACCGAACCGTTGGACAGGGTGATGGTCAGGCCGGTCAGCGGCGCCTGGGTCAGCGTGGCGGTGTACACCAGCACGCCGCCGGCTTCGGTAATGGTCGGGGTTGCGCTCAGGCTCAGGGTCGAGTCGCGCAGGATCTCGGTGGTAGTGCTGCTGTCATTGGTGGTCAGCGCACCGGTGGTGTCTTGCGCCGCGGTTCCCGCCGCGCCGAGGCCTGCGGTCGGGAAGCCGATGGTCGGGTCGACCCGGCCTGCCGTGGCGTCGAGCATCACGAAGCTGTGGCCGCCGCCCGCAGCGCCGCCGGTACCCGCGGCGGTCGGGCCGGCCGCGGTGGCTTCCAGGTCGGTGGTCGGGTCCGCGCCGGCGACGATTGCCTGCTGCAGCTCAGCGACCGACGGCGCGGCTTGCTCGGCGGCCTCGGCCAGGTCGGTGCTGGAATCCGGAGCGCTGCCGCTCCATTGCGTCTCACGGCCCAGGTCCAGGGTCCGGCCATCGGCCAGTTCCAGGCTGACGGCGCCCGCCAGGCCGGTATCGACCTGGTCGCCTACATACAGGCGATCACCCTCAACGAGTACGCGGCGAACCCCTTCCGGGGATACGACGAAAACTTGGCCAACAATGCTTTTGACGGTAGCAACAACACTGCTCATTGAGGATTCTCCGGGGGGTACCGTTCAGTAGACTTCCATGTTCCTGACGGGCATACGCCGACGCAGTCTGGACGTTCTTCAGAGTGTAGAAACACGTGATTTTGACGCGGATATTTGTCAATAAATTGGCTATATTTTTTTGCTATTAACCATATGCCAAACTATTGACCTTCTGAGTGTCATCCTAAACAATCGTCAAGGTAATGTCACATTGATATTCATGCGGCGACCTGTCTAAAAGTGTGTGACCCAGTTCATGGTTTGAACTTTCCGATATACGGTCATTCCGGTTGCCATCATCCGATGCAGCGCCTCGTTTTGCTGTGATTTGGGACAAGAAGTCCTGGGAACCTCCTCTATGCGTCCGCAGTTGTTCAAAGCCTTACCCTTCGTACTCGCCGCCAGTTTCGCCCAAGCACAAACCCTGCCCGAAGCCATGCAGAAAGCACTGGATGTCCATCCGGAAATCCAGGCCGCGGTGAACAGCCGCCTGGCCGCCGATTACCAGCTCAAGGCGGCCAAGGGCGGCTATTTGCCGCGGGTCGATTTGCTGGGCGGTTATGGTCGTGAAGGCACCGACAGCCCGACCACTCGTGCAGGATCGAGCAATCACTGGGAGACGCTGAACCGCAGCGAGTCAAGTTTACGTCTTCAGCAAATGGTTTTTGACGGTTTTGCCACCTCCAGTGAGGTCGGGCGTCAACAAGCCACCGTCAATTCCCGGGCGTACTCGTTGCTGGGCACTTCCGAGCGCACCGCGCTGACCGTGGCCCAGGTGTACCTGGATGTGCTGACCCGGCGCGAGTTCGTGCGCCTGGCCGAAGACAACATGCGCAATCACGAGCGTATCTACGATCAGATCCAGCTGCGCACCCAGCGCGGCGTCGGCAGCCGCGCCGACCTCGACCAGGCGGAAGCGCGCATGGCCCAGGCGCGCAACAACCTGATCACCGAACAGACCAACCTGGCCGATGCCCAGACCAACTACCTCAGCGCCGTCGGCCAGATGCCGGACCAGCTGGAGCGCCCGGTCGGCTTCATGGCCCTGCTGCCGGCCAGCCTCGACGAAGCCCGGCACCAGATGCTGGAAAACAGCCCGATCCTGCGCTCGGCCGAATCCGACATCGTCGCCGCCGAGAAGCAATACGAAGCCGCCAAGTCGACCTTCTACCCGCGCTTCGATGCCGAGCTGGGGCGTACCGCCGACAACAACCTGGACGGCATCGACGGCCACAACAACGAATGGCAGGCCATGCTGCGCATGCGCTTCAACCTGTTCGCCGGCGGCAGCAACAAGGCCGACCTGGAATCCAAGGCCTATCAGTCCAACCAGGCGCTGGATATTCGTAACAACGCCCTGCGTGTTCTGAATGAGGAGCTAGGCTTGGCGTGGAACGCCTTGAACAACGCCAATGCGCAAGTGCCGATCGCCCAGCAATATGTCGATCGCAGCGCCAGCGTGCGTGAGGCGTATCAGAAGCAATTCAGTCTGGGCGAGCGCACTTTGCTCGACTTGCTCGATAGCGAGAATGAACTGTTCACCGCCTCGCGTCGGTTGGCGGAAATCAAGAACATTCAGTTATTTACTCAATATCGAATCAAGGCGACCATGGGCGAATTGCTCAAGAGCCAGGGAGTGGTCGCACCCATGGCTTCCGTCGTGCAGAACGATGTGAAGCCCAAGGTCCAACTGCCTGGGATGAATTGAGTACTTTTCATCCAATAGACAGTTAAAGAGTGCCGAGCGTGGAATCAGAAGTCAGTCGAGTGCAACTTAGCCATGATCCACGCGGCATGCATGACGACCCGCTGCTGGATGCCCTGCTAACCCTGTGCTCCTTGCATCAGAAGCCGGCCAGCGCGGCCATGCTGACCACCGGCCTGCCTTTACCCTCCCAGCGCCTGAGCGCCGAGTTGCTGCCGCGCGCCGCCGCTCGCGCCGGCCTGCAGGGGCGTTTGCTGCGGCGCAAGCTGGAGCAGATTCCTGCCATCGCCATGCCGGCCATGCTGTTGCTCAAGGACGGCCGCAGCGCCGTCCTGCTCGGCTGGCAGGGCGAAGACCAGGCCCGCCTGCTGCTTAGCGAGAGCGATGGCGGCGAGGTCAGTGTCAGCCGCCAGATGCTGGCCGACGACTACAGCGGGCAAGTGTTCTTCGCCCAGCCCCAACACAAATTCGACGTCAACCACGGCTCGCTGATTCCCCGCGCCCGCTCCTGGTTCCGCGACACCTTGAAGCGTTCGCGCTGGCTGTACGCCGACGCCATCGCCGCCAGTCTGCTGATCAACGTCATTGCCATGGCCGCGCCGCTGTTCGTGATGAACGTCTACGACCGCGTGGTCCCCAACCAGGCCGCCGCCACCCTGTGGGTGCTGGCCATCGGCATCACCGGCGCCTACCTGTTCGACCTGATTCTCAAGAGCCTGCGCAGCCTGTGCCTGGACCTGGCCGGCAAGAAGACCGACCTGATCATCTCGGCCACGCTGTTCGAGCGTATCGTCGGCATGGCCATGAAATACCGGCCGGCGCGGGTCGGCAGCTTTGCCCAGAACATCCACGAGTTCCAGAGCCTGCGCGACTTCCTCGCCTCGCTGACCCTCACCAGCCTGATCGACCTGCCGTTCACCCTGCTGATCTTCCTGGTGATCGCCATCCTCGGCGGGCACCTGGTGTGGATTCCGGTGCTGGCCTTCCCGATTGCCCTGGGCATCGGCTACGCCCTGCAGAAACCGCTGATCGCCACCATGGAAAAAACCATGGCCCTGGGCGCCGAGCGCCAGTCGAGCCTGATCGAGACCCTGGCCGGGCTGGACGCGGTGAAGGTCAACAACGCCGAAAGCGAACGCCAGTACCAGTGGGAACAGACCATCGGCACCCTGGGCCGTCTCGAGCTGCGGGTGAAGATGCTCTCCAGCCTGGCGATGAACATCACCCTGCTGATCCAGCAGCTGGCCGGGGTGATCATGATCGTCTTCGGCGTGTACCAGATCATCGACGGCAACCTGAGCATGGGCGGGCTGATCGCCTGCTACATGCTCAGCGGCCGCGCCCTCAGCCCGCTGGCCTCGTTGTCCGGCCTGCTGACCCGCTACCAGCAGGCGCGGGTGACCATGACCTCGGTCGACCAGATGATGGAGCTGCCCCAGGAGCGCAACTTCGACGAGCGTCCCCTGAGCCGCAACGTGCTGCAGGGCGCCATCGAATGCCGGCAACTGAATTTCACCTACCCGGGGCAGCAGAACCCGGCGTTGAAGAACATCAACCTGGTGGTCAAGCCGGGCGAGAAGATCGGCATCATCGGCCGCAGCGGATCGGGCAAGAGCTCCCTGGCCAAGCTGCTGGTGGGCCTGTATACCCCGGACTCCGGCGCCTTGCTGGTGGACGGCGTGGACATCCGACAGATCGACGTCAGCGAATTGCGCCACAACATCGGTTATGTGGCCCAGGACATCCAGCTGCTGGCCGGTACCCTGCGTGACAACCTGACCTCCGGCGCCCGTTACGTCGAAGACGAACTGGTGCTGCAGGCCGCCGAACTGGCCGGCGTCCACGAATTCGCCCGCCTGCACCCGCAGGGTTATGAACTGCAGGTCGGCGAGCGCGGGCAGAACCTCTCCGGCGGCCAGCGGCAGAACGTCGCCCTGGCCCGGGCCCTACTGCTCAACCCGCCGATCCTGCTGCTCGACGAACCGACCAGCGCCATGGACAACACCGGTGAAGAACGCTTGAAACAACGCCTGCAAGCCGTGGTGGAAGCCAAGACCGTGGTGCTGGTCACCCACCGTGCCTCGCTGCTGTCGCTGGTGGATCGCCTGTTGGTGATCGACCGCGGGCAGATCCTCGCCGACGGGCCGAAAGCAGTCGTGATGGAAGCGTTGAAGAAGGGGCAGATCAGTGTTGCTTAAATCCGGTTTCAAAGACTCGATCCTGCGCTACTTCAAAGGCACCGAATCGCTGCACGACCAACCCCTGCCCGAGGTCAACAAGGCGCTGATCGAGGATGCGCCGCGGGTTATCCGCCTGACCATCTGGGGCATCATCGGCTTCTTCCTGTTCCTGCTGCTGTGGGCCAACTTCGCGGTGATCGACGAAGTGACCAAGGGCGAGGGCAAGGCGATCCCGTCGTCCAAGGTGCAGAAAATCCAGAACCTGGAAGGCGGTATCGTCTCCGAACTGTTCGTCAAGGAAGGGCAGATCGTCGAAGCCGGCGCCCCGCTGATCCGCCTGGACGACACGCGCTTCAAGTCCAACGTCGGCGAGACCGAGGCCGATCGCCTGTCGATGCTGCTGCGGGTCGAGCGCCTGAGCGCGGAGATCGACAACCGCGAACTGAATTTCCCGGCCGACGCCATGGCTGCCGTGCCCGGCCAGGCGGCCAGCGAAAAGTCGCTGTATGAAAGCCGTCGCCAGCAGTTGCACGACGAAGTCGGCGGCCTGCAGGAACAGCTGATCCAGAAGCAGCAGGAACTGCGCGAATTCACTTCCAAGCAGGCGCAGTACCGCCAGCAACTGGGCCTGCAGCGCCAGGAAATCGCCATGTCCGAGCCGCTGGTGGCCCAGGGCGCCGTGTCGCCGGTGGAAGTGCTGCGGCTCAAGCGCGCCGAAGTCGAGACCCGTGGGCAACTGGACGCCACCACCCTGGCGATCCCCCGTGCCGAATCGGCGATCAAGGAAGTCCAGCGCAAGATCGACGAAACCCGCGGCAAATTCCGCAGCGAAGCCCTGACCCAGCTCAATGAGGCACGCACCGAACTGAACAAGGCCAGCGCCACCGGCAAGGCCCTGGAAGACCGGGTCAGCCGGACCCTGGTTACCTCGCCGGTGCGCGGCATCGTCAAGCAACTGATGGTCAACACCATCGGCGGCGTGATCCAGCCGGGCAGCGACATGGTGGAGATCGTGCCGCTGGACGACACCCTGTTGGTGGAAGCGAAGATCCGTCCGCAGGACATCGCCTTCCTGCACCCGGGGCAGGAAGCGGTGGTCAAGTTCACCGCCTATGACTACACCATCTACGGCGGCCTGAAGGCCAAGCTGGAACAGATCGGCGCCGATACCATCACCGACGAAGACAAGAAGACCACCTACTACGTGATCAAGCTGCGCACCGACCGCAGCCACCTGGGCACCGATGAAAAGCCGTTGCTGATCATCCCCGGCATGGTCGCCTCGGTGGACATCATCACCGGCAAGAAAAGCGTGCTCAGCTACCTGCTCAAGCCGATCATCCGCGCCCGCGCCGAGGCGCTGCACGAGCGTTAAGCCATCTGTAGCCGCTGCCGCCAGGCTGCGATAAGGCCCGAAGGGCCTTCAGCGATATTGAAATCATCACGTCCCCTTCGGGGCCGATCGCCACCTGGCGGCAGCGGCTACAGGCGCTTGTGCCGGCCTTGGGGTCTGCGGCCGAATCGCCATATCGTTATTCGTTAACGGTATTTAAAGTTAAGTTATTATATCTATAAAGTCGTCTCCCTGCGTACCTGCCGACCAATCGGCGCGCCGCACGAAATGAACCCACACGGGACCTCCGTGAGTTTCTGATCGACGCGCGCGCCACCGGGCGTGCTCTGCGTGGGAGTGATTTATGTCCGTACCCTCTCCAAGTGCCGCGCCCATCGCCGCACAAGCTTTTGATATCCGCCCGTTCAGCGGCGCCGTCGGTGCCGAGATCGTCGGCCTGGACCTGGCCCGGCCGGTCAATGACCAGGACTTCGCGCGCATTCACCGCGCGCACCTGGATCATCACGTCGTGGTATTCCGCGACCAGCGCATCACCCCCGAACAACAGATCGCCTTCAGCCGCCGTTTCGGCGTGCTGCAGATCCATGTGCTCAAGCAGTTCCTGCTGGCCGGGCACCCGGAAATCCTCATCGTTTCCAACATCATCGAAAACGGCCAGTCCATCGGCCTGGGGGACGCCGGCAAGTTCTGGCATTCCGACCTCTCCTACAAGGAACTGCCGAGCCTGGGCTCGATGCTGCACGCCCAGGAGCTGCCAGCCGAGGGCGGCGACACCTTGTTCGCCGACATGCACAAAGCCTGGGACAGCCTGCCAGAAGCGCTGCGCAAGGCGGTCGATGGCCGCTCTGCCGCGCATTCCTACACCGCGCGCTACAGCGAGACCAAGTTCGAGGGCAACTGGCGCCCGACCCTGACTCCGGAGCAACTGGCCCAGGTCCAGGAAGTGGTGCACCCGGTGGTGCGCACCCACCCGGAAAACGGCCGCAAGGCGCTGTTCGTCAGCGAAGGCTTCACCACCCGCATCGTCGGCCTGCCGGAAGACGAGAGCCGGCAATTGCTCGCCGAGCTCTACGCCCACAGCGTGCTGCCGGAAAACATCTACCGCCACCAATGGCAGCCCCATGACCTGGTGTTCTGGGACAACCGCTCGCTGATCCACCTGGCCGCCGGTTGCCCCAGCCATCTGCGCCGCAAGCTGTACCGCACCACCATCCAGGGCGACGCCCCTTACTGATCGGCCACCCACGGCAGGAGAAACACCATGTCCCAACCTACTCAACGCCTCCCGCGCCTGGGCAAACTGGCGGCCGCCATCGGCCTGGGCTTCAGCCTGCTGGCCGCTGGCCTGGTCGCGCCGACGGCGGCCCATGCCGAAGGCGAGATCCGCATCGCCGAACAGTTCGGCATCGTCTATCTGCTGCTCAACGTGGTGCGCGACCAGAACCTGATCGAAAAACACGGCAAGCAAGAGGGCATCGACATCAAGGTCGACTGGACCCAGCTGTCCGGCGGCGCGGCGGTCAACGACGCCTTGCTCTCCGGCTCCATCGACATCGCCGGGGCCGGTATCGGCCCGCTGCTGACCATCTGGGACCGCACCCACGGCAAGCAGAACGTCAAGGCGGTGGCGTCGCTGGGCAACTTCCCCTACTACCTGGTGAGCAACAATCCCAAGGTCAAGACCATCGCCGACTTCACCGAGAAGGACCGCATCGCGGTGCCGGCGGTGGGGGTTTCCGTGCAGTCGCGGTTCCTGCAGTACGCGGCGGCCAAGCAGTGGGGCGACAAGGAATTCAATCGCCTGGACAAGTACACCATCGCCGTTCCGCACCCGGACGCCACGGCGGCGCTGATCGCCGGCGGCACCGAGCTGACCGGGCACTTCTCCAACCCACCGTTCCAGGACCAGGCGCTGGCCAACCCGAATGTGCACGTGGTGCTCAACACCTACGACCTGCTGGGCCCGAACTCGCCGACCGTGCTGTTCGCCACCGAGAAATTCCGCAGCGAGAACCCGAAAACCTACAAGGCCTTCGTCGAGGCGCTGGCCGAGGCCGCCGACTTCGCCCAGAAGGACAAGGGCGCGGCGGCGGATACCTACATCCGCGTGACCAAGGCCAAGATCGACCGCGAAGCCTTGCTGAAGATCATCGACAACCCGCAGTTCGAGTTCACCGTCACCCCGAAAAACACCTACCCGCTGGCTGAATTCCTCTACCGCGTGGGCGCGATCAAGAACAAGCCGCAATCGTGGAAGGACTACTTCTTCCAGGACGCCACGCCGCTGCAAGGGAGCTGATCGCCATGAACGCCCCCTTGCAAGGCCACACGGCCAGCAACCCGACCACGGCAGCCCAGGCGCTGCTGGCGGTCGACCAGGTCAGCCTGGAATACCGCACCCCGCAGCGCGTGGTGCGGGCCACCCACCAGGTCAGTTTCGAAATCGATCCCGCCGACCGTTTCGTCCTGCTCGGGCCCTCGGGCTGCGGCAAGTCGACCCTGCTCAAGGCGGTCGCCGGCTTCATCCAGCCCTGTGAGGGCGAGATTCGCCTGCAAGGGCAACGGGTCAGCCAGCCGGGGCCGGACCGGATCGTGGTGTTCCAGGAGTTCGACCAGCTGCCGCCGTGGAAAACCGTGAAACAGAACGTGATGTTCCCGCTGCTGGCATCGAACACCCTCAACCGCCGCGAGGCCGAGGAGCGCGCGCTGCACTACCTGGACAAGGTCGGCCTGGCGGCGTTCGCCGACGTCTACCCGCACACCCTGTCCGGCGGCATGAAGGCGCGGGTGGCGATAGCACGCGCCCTGGCGATGCAGCCGAAGATCCTGCTGATGGACGAACCCTTCGCCGCCCTCGACGCCCTGACCCGGCGCAAGATGCAGGAGGAGTTGCTGCTGCTCTGGGAAGAGGTGCGCTTCACCCTGCTGTTCGTCACCCACTCCATCGAGGAGGCGCTGGTGGTGGGCAATCGCATCCTGCTGCTGTCGCCCCACCCGGGGCGGGTGCGGGCGGAAATCCACAGCCATCAGTACGACCTGCAAAGCCTGGGCGGCGTGGCGTTCCAGCAGACGGCGCGGCGTATCCACCGGCTGCTGTTCGACGAAGGCCAGTCGCTGGAAACCGAGCGCGAGCTGGATTTCACCGATATCCGTATCGCTTATTGAGCCTTTAAGAGGAACGCCCGATGAGCCATTCATCACCTGTTCGCCAGGAATACGAAGTTGCCCTCGAACCCTTGCTGGCGGTGCCGCTGGAGCGTGAATTGCCGCTGGGCCAGCGCCTGTGGCAACAAGGCTGGCTGCGCAAGAGTCTGATCCTGATCGTGCTGGCGCTGCTCTGGGAGGCCGTGGCCCGCTACCAGAACAACGACCTGCTGCTACCGAGCTTTTTGCAGACCGCCAGCGCGCTGTACGACGGCCTGCTCAGCGGCGAGCTGCTGGGCAAGGTCGGCATTTCCCTGGTCGTGCTGCTCAAGGGGTACCTGATCGGCATCGTCCTGGCCTTTGCCCTGACCACCCTGGCGGTGTCGACCCAGGTGGGCCGCGACTTGCTGAGCACCCTGACCTCGATGTTCAACCCGTTGCCGGCCATCGCCCTGTTGCCGCTGGCCCTGCTGTGGTTCGGCCTGGGGGAGAACAGCCTGATCTTCGTGCTGGTGCATTCGGTGCTCTGGGCCCTGGCCTTGAATACCTACGCCGGTTTTCTCGGGGTCTCGGAAACCCTGCGCATGGCCGGGCGCAACTACGGGCTCAAGGGCATGCGCTTCGTGCTGTTCATCCTGATCCCGGCGGCGCTGCCGTCGATCCTCGCCGGCCTGAAAATCGGCTGGGCCTTCGCCTGGCGTACCCTGATCGCCGCCGAACTGGTGTTCGGCGCCACCAGCGGCAAAGGCGGCCTGGGCTGGTACATCTTCCAGAACCGCAACGAGCTGTACACCGACAAAGTCTTCGCCGGCCTGGCGGTGGTGATCCTGATCGGCCTGCTGGTGGAAAACCTGGTGTTCGACACCCTGGAGCGGGTCACAGTAAAACGCTGGGGCATGCAACGCTGAGCCCGTAGCGCCCGTAACGCCCGTAGCCGCTGCCGAGCCCGCGAGGCTGCGATCGACGGCGCAGCCGGCGCAAAACCTGACAGCACATTCTTCCTGGCATACCGCATGCGCAGACCTGGCGAGGACTTCGTCCTCGATCGCAGCCTGCGGCAGCGGCTACACAGCGTGGTGTCCCTGGTTGAACTGCCCTCCACGATCCTGTAGCCGCTGCCGAGCTTGCGAGGCTGCGATCGGCGGCGCAGCCGGCGCAAAACCTGACAGCGCCTTCTGCCTGGCACACCGCATGCGCCGGTCTGGCGAGGACTTTGTCCTCGATCGCAGCCTGCGGCAGCGGCTACACAGAGTGGTGTCCACGGTTGAACTGCCCTCCACGATCCCGTAGCCGCTGCCGAGCCCGCGAGGCTGCGATCGACGGCGTAGCCGGCGCAAAACCTGACAGCACATTTTGTCTGGCACACCGCATGCGCAGAACTGGCGAGGACTTCGTCCTCGTTCGCAGCCTGCGGCAGCGGCTACACAGAGTGGTGTCCATGGTTGAACTGCCCTCCACGATCCTGTAGCCGCTGCCGAGCTTGTGAGGCTGCGATCGACGGCGTAGCCGGCGCAAAACCTGACAGCGCGTTCTGCCTGGCATACCGCGTGCGCAGATCTGGCGAGGACTTTGTCCTCGTTCGCAGCCTGCGGCAGCGGCTACAGAGAGTGGTGTCCATGACTGAAATGACCCTGCTAGCATTGCGCCTGACTCATTCCCGATCAGCCACGAGTGCTCAGCATGCAACTCCCGGACATGAACCTTCTGGTCGCCCTCGACGCCCTGCTCGACGAGGGCAGCGTGGTCGGCGCGGCGCGGCGCATGAACCTCAGCCCGGCGGCCATGAGCCGAACCCTCACGCGGATCCGCGAGGCGTTGGGCGATCCGATCCTGGTACGCGCCGGCCGCGGCCTGGTGCCCACGCCCAAGGCCCTGGAGCTGCGCGGCCAGGTACGTGACCTGGTGGAGCAGGCGGCGCTGGTGTTCCGTTCCGGCGACCAGGTCGACCTCGGCACCCTGCGCCGGCGCTTCAATGTGCGCGCCAACGACTTCTTCGTCGGCGTCTATGGCGGTCGCCTGATCGACACCCTGGAGCGCCAGGCGCCCCATTGCGAACTGCGTTTCGTCCCGGAGGGCGATGGCGACGACGAGGCCCTGCGCGAAGGGCGGATCGACCTGCGCATCAGCAACACCCGCCCGCTGACCCCGGAAGTGAAGGTGCAGAACCTGTTCTCCACCACCTTTGTCGGCCTGGTGCGCGAGCATCATCCGTTGCTCGACGAAGAGATCACCGCCGAGCGTTTTGCCGCCTTCCCGCACATCAGCATGTCCCGGCGCGGCATCGCCCGCGGGCCGATCGACGCGGCGCTGGGCGACCTGGGCCTGCAGCGCCGGGTGCCGCTGATCGCGCCGAGCTTCCATGCCGCGATGTTCATGCTGCCGGACTCGGACCTGATCCTGCCGGTGCCCAAGGAAACCCTGCTCAGCGTGTCGCGCCTGGGCCTGCACCTGCGTTCCTTCGCCTTGCCGATTCCCCTGCCGACCCTGGTGCTGACCCAGGCCTGGCACCCGCGCTACGACAAGGACCCGGCGCACAAGTGGTTCCGCGAGACCCTGCGCGCCTCCTGCAACGAAACCTGGCACGTCGCCCAGCCCTGAAAACCACATCTCCCTGTAGCCGCTGCCGAGCAACGCGAGGCTGCGAACGAGGTCGGCGGCATCCGACTTAGCCCTCGCCAGGTAGCGCCCGCGATTGGCCTGTTGGATCAGGTCGCCTGGTGTTGCGACGGCTGCGCCGCCGATCGCAGTCTCGCGGGCTCGGCAGCGGCTACATGTCATCCAATCGTTGCGTTTGGTGCACTTATAAGCTGCCGATAAGTCAGTTTTCGTCAGCTGTCGGGCTTTTTAAACTGCTTCGGTATTTCTATCGGAGTCATTCCCTTCATGAGTTCCCTCGCCGTGGCTGTGCCGGCACCCGCTGAAGTGGCCAGCAAACCGGCAGCTGTCAGCCCCGTGGTCTTCGGCCCGCGAATCATCATCGGCCTGCTCGGCGTATTGCTGGCGGTGCTGGTGTCGGGCCTCAACGAGATGGTGACCAAGATCGCCCTGGCCGATATCCGGGGCGCCCTGGCCATCGGCTATGACGAAGGCACCTGGCTGGTGGCCAGTTACACCGCCACCTCGGTGGCGGCCATGGCCTTCGCACCCTGGTGTTCGGTGACCTTTTCGCTGCGCCGTTTCACCCTTTGCGCCATCGCCCTGTTCACCCTGCTGGGCGTGCTCTGTCCGTTCGCCCCGAACTACCACAGCCTGTTGCTGCTGCGCACCGTGCAGGGCCTGGCCGGCGGCGCGTTGCCGCCGATGCTGATGACCGTGGCGCTGCGGTTCCTGCCGGCCAACGTCAAGCTCTACGGCCTGGCCGGCTACGCCCTGACCGCCACCTTCGGCCCGAGCCTAGGCACGCCGCTGGCCGCCCTGTGGACCGAATACGTCGGCTGGCAGTGGGCGTTCTGGCAGGTGGTGGTGCCCTGCTTGCTGGCGATGCTCGCGGTGGCCTACGGCCTGCCCCAGGACCCGTTGCGCCTGGAGCGCCTCAAGGCCTTCAACTGGCGCGGCCTGCTGCTGGGGTTTCCGGCGATCTGCATGCTGGTGATCGGCATCCTGCAGGGCAATCGCCTGGACTGGTTCGGCTCGCCGCTGATCTGCCTGCTGCTGGGCGGGGGCGCGTTGTTGCTGGTGCTGTTTCTGATCAACGAATGGTCGCAACCGATTCCGTTCTTCAAGTTGCAGATGCTCGGCATCCGCAACCTGTCCTTCGCCCTGCTGACCCTGGCCGGAGTACTGGTGGTGCTGACCGCGGTGATCATCATTCCGTCCAGTTTCCTGGCCCAGGTCCAGGGCTACCGGCCGTTGCAGACCGCCCCGGTGATGCTGGTGATGGCCCTGCCGCAGCTACTCGCGCTGCCCCTGGTGGCGGCCCTGTGCAACCTGCGCTGGGTCGATTGCCGCTGGGTGCTGGGCATCGGCCTGACGATGCTGGTGCTGTCGTGCCTGGGCGGCGCGCAGCTGACCTCGGCGTGGATCCGCGACGATTTCTATGTGCTGCAACTGTTGCAGATCTTCGGCCAGCCGATGGCGGTGCTGCCGTTGCTGATGCTTTCCACCGGCAGTATCCAGCCGATCGAGGGGCCGTTCGCGTCCTCCTGGTTCAACACCGTGAAAGGCCTGGCGGCGGTGATCGCCACCGGCGTGCTGGATGCCCTGACCACCCACCGCCTGCACTTTCACTCGACCATGCTGGTGGACAGCCTCGGCAACTCGCCGCTGAGCGCCATCGACGCCAGCAACCTCGCCCAGCGCCTGCACCGCCAGGCCGTGGTGCTGACCTCCGCCGACCTCTACTACGTCATAGCTGGCGTGGCGGCGGCCCTGATCCTGCTGATTTTCTGGCTGCCGACGCGGATCTATCCGCCACGCGCGCCGACTTGAACGTTCACTGAGACAGAAGGTTTTTATGACGATCCACATCAAACACAAACTCGCCGTCAGCGTGGCGGCGGTCGCGGTCCTGGGCGTGCTGGTGTACCTGGTCACCGGCAAGGCCACCGAGCAGACCACCAACGATGCCTTCGTGAGCGCCGACTACACCCTGGTGGCCCCGCGCGTGGCGGGTTTCATCAAGGAAGTGCTGGTGGAAGACAACCAGCGGGTCAAGGCCGGCCAGTTGCTGGCGCTGATCGACGATCGCGACCTGCGCGCCGCGGCCCAGGCGGCGGACGCCGAAACCCTGGTGGCCAAGGCGCAGTTGCAGAACGCCCGCGCCACCCTCGACCGGCAAAGCTCGGTGATCGCCCAGGCCCAGGCCTCGGTGGTGGCCGCGCGGGCGGAAATGGCCTTCGCCGAACATGAACTGAACCGCTACAACCACCTGGCCGGGGTCGGTGCCGGCACGGTGCAGAATGCCCAGCAGGCCCGGACCCGCATCGACCAGGCCAGCGCGCGGCTGGCCACGGCCACCGCGGCGCTGGCGGCGGAACGCAAGCAGGTGGAGATCCTCACCGCCCAGCGCGATGCCGCCGAGGGCGGCCTGAAGCGCGCCCAGGCGTCCCTGGAAATGGCCAGCTACGAGCTGTCCTACACGCGCATCGTCGCGCCCGTGGACGGCATGGTCGGCGAACGCGCGGTGCGGGTCGGCGCCTATGTCACGCCGGGCAGCAAGATCCTCGCCGTGGTGCCGCTGGAGCAGGCCTATGTGGTGGCCAACTTCCAGGAAACCCAGTTGGCCCACATGCACCCCGGGCAGTCGGTGCAGGTGCGGGTCGACAGCCTGGACGGCGAAACCCTGCGCGGCCGGGTCGAGAGCCTGGCGCCGGCCACCGGGGTGACCTTCGCCGCGGTCAAGCCGGACAACGCCACCGGCAACTTCACCAAGGTGGTGCAGCGCATTCCGGTGAAGATCCTGCTGGAGCCCGGCCAGCCGATGGCCGAGCGTCTGCGGGTCGGGATGTCGGTGGAGGCGAGCGTCGATACCCTGGGCCAGGCCAGCTCCGTGCGTGAGGTGGCGAAGCGATGAGTCGTCTGCTCCAGCCGGTATTCGCCCTGAGCCTGTTGTCCCTGGCCGCCTGCACTGTCGGCCCGGATTTCCGGCGCCCCGAAGGCCCGCGGGTCGAGGCCTGGGCCACCCCACAAAAGGCTGCGCCGAGCCAGGTGGTGAGCAGCCCCCTGGACGAGCGCTGGTGGGAGGTCTTCAACGATCCGCAGCTGTCGGCCCTGAGCCGGCGCGTGCTGACCGACAACCTCGACCTGCAACTGGCCACCAGCCGCCTGCAACAGAGCCGCGCGGCGCGCCAGGTGGTCACCGCCGAGCGTTATCCGACCAGCAGCGCCAGCGGCGGCTACGCGCGCAAACGCAACAGCGGCGAAGGCCTGAACGACCCGTCGGGTCACGAAGGCAAGTCCGCCTTCAACCTGTGGGACGCCGGCTTCTCGGCGTCCTGGGAACTGGATTTCTGGGGCCGCGTGCGGCGCGAAACCGAGGCCGCCGACGCGACCCTGGAAGTCGCGGAGAACGATCGGCGCGGGGTGCTGCTGGCGGTGCTGGCCGAGACCGCCCAGGACTACATCCAACTGCGCGGCGTGCAGAGCACCCGGGCGGTGACCGAGCAGAACCTCGACGTCGCCCGCCACAGCCTCAAGCTCTCGCAACTGCGCCTGGCCGACGGCGTGGCCACCGACCTGGACGTGGCCGAAGCCGCCGCGCAGGTGGCGACCATCGAGTCGCAACTGCCGGCCTTGCAGCAGCGCCAGGCGCAACTGATCAACGCCCTGAGCCTGCTGATGGGCGAGCCGCCCCAGGCCCTGCATGCGCAGCTGGCGGCGGATGCGCCGGTGCCGAAAACCCCGCGCCAGGTCGCCATCGGCCTGCCGTCGCAACTGGCCGAACGCCGCCCGGACATCCGCCAGGCCGAGGCCCGCCTGCATGCCGCCACCGCCAGCATCGGCGTGGCCAAGGGCGACTTTTATCCGCGCATCACCCTGTCGGGCAACTTCGGCTCCCAGGCCATGCAGCTGTCGGACTTCGGCTCCTGGGGCTCGCGGCAGTTCGGCATCGGCCCGCAGTTCAGCCTGCCGCTGTTCGACGGCGGCCGCCTGCGCGGCATGCTGCATCTGCGTGAAGCCCAGCAGCAGGAAGCGGCCGTCGCCTACCAGCAGACCGTGTTGCGCGCCTGGCATGAAATCGACGACCAGCTGACCCGCTACAACAGCAGCCAGCTGCGCCGCGACAGCCTGGCCGAAGCCGTGCGGCAGAACCAGATCGCCCTGCGCACCGCGCAACAGCAGTACGTCGAAGGCGTGGTGGACTTCGTCAACGTCCTCACCGTCCAGGGCGCCCTGCTCGCCACCCAGGAACAATTGGTGGAAAGCTCGACCGGCGTTTCCCTGGCCATGGTCGGCCTGTACAAGGCCCTGGGCGGAGGCTGGGAGTCGGCGTATCCGTTGGCGGACGCACGGCCTTGAGCCGCCTCGCCAGTACCCTGGCTTGATGGTCGGCGCCTTGTGCGTCGGTACAGGCTCCGGGAACGGGTGCCGCTGTAACTCATCGACCGTGACTACCCGCCGCATCCAGTGGGCACAGGCTTTCAACGAGCCCGGCACGATCCGCGCAAGTCCGCCGTCGCCCACTGAAGATGTGCTTTGCCTGGAAGGCGGCAAAAGTGTAATGATAATTGCTCTCAATCACGTGCGGTTCCATTCATGGAAGCAACGACTGACGGCAAGGTGCAGCTTCATCGTCTCTATCGCGACCATCACGGCTGGCTGCAAGGCTGGTTGCGCAAGCGCCTGGGCGATCGCGAGCATGCGGCGGACGTGGCGCAGGATACGTTCCTGCGCTTGCTGGTATCGGGGCGTTTTCCCGGGCACCTGGAGAGCCGCAGTTACCTGGCGCAGATCGCCCGCAACCTGGTGATCGACCAGTGGCGGCGCCTGCGCATCGAGCGCGCTTACCTGGAAAGCATCGCCCATCTGCCTGAGCCGCAATCGCCTTCGCTGGAGACCCGGGCGTTGATTCTCGAAACCCTGATGCAGGTCGACGCCATGCTCGACCGCATGCCGGACAAGGTGCGCCAGGCCTTTGTGCTGTCGCAGTTCGAGGGCCTGACCTACGCGCAGATCGCCGAGCGCCTCGGGGTCACCGTCAGCTCGGTACAAAAGTACATGATCCGCGCCATCCAGGCCTGTTATCAGGTGGTCTACGAAGAATGAGCCGGCACCGCGACGCACCCATCGCCCCGGCCATCGTCGAGCAGGCCAGCGAATGGCTGATGCTGCACTGGGGCGGTGAGCTGGATGCCGAACAGCGCCAGGCCTTTGCCCGCTGGCAAACCGCCGACCCCGAGCACCAGCGTGCCTGGCAGCGTTTGCAGCAGCTGCAACAGACCCTGGGCGGCGTGCCGGCCGACAGTGCGCGCGCGGTGTTGCGCGAGATCCCCGATCCACAACGACGTTCGGCGCTGAAGCTGCTGGGCCTGCTGCTGGTCGCCGGCGGCGGCGCCTACCTGGTGCAAGGCAGCCAGCCCTGGCGCAACGCGTGGGCCGGCCAGCGCACGGCAACCGGCGAGATCCGCCACCTGACCCTCAGCGACGGCACCCGGCTGGACCTCAACAGCGGCACGGCCGTCGATCTGCTGTACAGCGACCGGGAGCGGCGCATCCGTCTGATCAGTGGGGAAATCCAGCTGAGCAGCGGCCACGACCGCTCGCGGCCGTTGATCGTGGAAACCCCGGCCGGCGATATCCAGGCCCTGGGCACCCGTTTCACCGTGCGGGAAGTCGACGGCGGCACTCGGGTCAGCCTGTACGAGGGTGAGTTGCGGATCAGCCCGCGACAGGCGCCGACGCTGCACCTGCAGGCCGGCAACAGCCTGTGGTTCGACGCCGGCTCGGTGTCGGCGCTCCAGGTGGCTGAGCCAAATGCCAGCAGCTGGAGCCAGGGGCGATTGATCGCCGAGCGCCAGCCGCTGGGGCAGTTCATCAAAGAGCTGTCGCGCTATCGGCCGGGCGTCCTGCGCTGTGACGCCGAGGTCGCCGACCTGCTGTTGACCGGGGTGTTCCCCCTCGATGACAGCGACGCGATTCTCGCCGCGCTGGAGCGCTCGCTGCCGGTACGGGCGCAGGCGGTCACCCGTTATTGGGTGACGCTCAAGCCAAGGACCTGAAGGCTCGCGTTTGAAATAATCCGGATTTCCCCTTGTCGTTTTTTTCAGCCCGTTCGGGATACCTCTTGAAAGCCGATCAAGACGCATTCTCATGGGGAGTTCCGGAATGCCTTACCAACCGACACCAACCACTCAAACCCTGGCCAGCGCCATGCGCCGTGGCCTGTTCGCCGGCCTGCTGGCCGTGGCGCCGGTGCTGCCCGGCATGGCCCAGGCCGAAACCGCCAGCCAGAGCGAGTCGCGCCAGTACAACATCGCGGCCGGCAACCTCGACCAGGCCCTGAACCGCTTTGCCAGCGCGGCGGGCATTCTGTTGTCGGTGGATGCGCAGATGACCGCGGGCAAGCGCAGCCCTGGCTTGCAGGGACGTTATCCGGTGGCCGAAGGCTTGCAGCGCTTGCTGGCCGGCAGCGGGTTGCAGGCACAGCAGGCGGGTGGTGGCTGGCTGCTGGTGCCGGTGAGTCAGGACGGCCCGCTGCAACTGGGGGCGACCCAGGTCAGTGCCGCACAGGTCGAGGAAAGTGCCTGGGGGCCGGTGCAGGGCATCGTCGCCAAGCGCAGCGCCACGGGGAGCAAGACTGACTCGGCGCTGGTGGAGATTCCCCAGACCATCAACGTGATCACCGCCGCGGAAGTCAGCGCTCGCGGGGCCCAGAGCGTCACCGAAGCCCTGCGTTACACGCCGGGCATGACCGGCGGCGGCTTCGCCGACCGGGTGAAGATTTTCGATGAGCCGACATCCCGTGGTTTCTCGCCCACCCCGCTGTACCTGGACGGCCTGCACCTGCCCTATGGCGGCGGCAGCACCGGCGGCGCCCTGCAGATCGAACCCTTTTCCCTGGAGCGCATCGAGGTGCTCAAGGGCCCGGCGTCGGTGTTGTACGGGCAGAATCAGCCGGGCGGCATCGTCAACATGGTCAGCAAGCGCCCGACCGAGACGCCGCTGCACAAGGTCGTGCTGCGGGCCGGCAACTACGACTACAAAAGCGCCGCCATCGACCTGGGCGGCCCGCTGGATGAGCAAGGCCAGTTTCTTTATCGCCTCACCGGGGTGGTCAACGACAGCCAGTCGGAGATCGACTATGTCGAGCAGAAGCGCCAGTTCATCGCCCCGAGCCTGACCTGGCGGCCCAGCGAAGACACCAGCCTGACACTCTTCGCCCAATTCCAGAAAGACAACGATGTGCCCGAGGCCCAGGGCCTGCCGAGCGTGGGCACGGTGTTCGCCAACCCCAACGGCAAGATCGATCGCGACCTGTTCCTCGGCGAGCCGGGGGTCAACGCCTATGACCGTGAGCAGTTCGTGCTGGGCTATGAGTTTTCCCATCGCCTGAACGACACCTGGACCCTGAAGCAGAACACCCGGTACGCCGATGTCGACGACCGTTACCGCGCGCCGCTGCACGGCTATCGCTTTGTCACCAACCCCAAGACCGGGCTCAACGACCAGCGCTACAGCACCCGTTACGGCGTGGACTGGAAGCAGCACAACAAGGTGCTGGGCGTGGATAACATCGCCCAGGCCGAGTTCGACACCGGGGCCTTCAACCACACCCTGATCGTCGGGCTCGACTACTACCACTTCAACTCCAAGTTCGACGGCAAGTACGACTTCAACCCGCCGATCATCGACCTGTTCACCCCGACCTACGGCCAGTCGCTGAATTTCGGCAACCCTTATCGCTGGGACAACACCATCACCCAGAACGGTCTGTACCTGCAGGACCAGATCAAGCTCGATCAGTGGATCTTCGTGCTCGGCGGTCGCTACGACTGGGCCGAGGTCGACAACAAGACCCCGTTGAATGGCGGCCACACCAACAGCAAGGACCAGGCGTTCACCGGGCGCGCGGGTCTTGTCTACCTGTTCGAAAACGGTTTGGCGCCTTTTGTCAGCTATTCGGAATCCTTCCTGCCGCAAAGCGGCACCAACGTCGGTGGCCAGCCCTTCGATCCTTCCACCGGCAAGCAATATGAAGTGGGGGTGAAATACCAGCCGCCGGGGCAGAGCAGTTTCGTGCAGATCTCGGCCTATGAGCTGGAGCAGGAAAACCTGCTGACGAGCGACCTGGGCAACCCGGGCTTCAGCACCCAGAGCGGCGCGCTGCGTTCCCGGGGCATCGAGCTGGAAGGCAAGGCCAGCCTCACTGAAGCGCTGGACGTGATTGCCTCGATGTCGCGCAACGACATCAAGTACACCAAGGACAACGATGGGCGCAAAGGCCGGCATCCGGCGGGCAACCCACCGCTGACCGCGGCGTTGTGGCTCAACTACAGGCTGCTGGGCGATACGCCTCTGGCCGGTCTTGGCGCGGGTGTGGGCGCGCGTTATGTGCGTGGCAGCTATGGCGACTATTACGCCGGGGCGTTCCAGATTCCTTCCTATACCGTGTACGACGCCGCTCTCACCTACGACTTGAGCATGTCGCCGCTGCAATGGAAGGGCGTGAAGCTGGCGCTCAACGTGAAGAACCTGGAGAACAAGACCTACGTCGACCGTTGCGCCGGCACATTCGACTGCTATTACGGCGAAGGCCGGACCATGGTTTCGAGCCTGAGCTACGACTGGTAAGGCGCCTCAGCGCGGATTCTGCAAAAACACCACATACCCCCTGAACCACGGGCTGTCTCGCAGATAGCCCGGCTCCTGCCATTCGCCGCCCTGGATCAGCCCCACCTTGAACGGCAGGCCCATGCGGTCGAGGCGGGGCAGGTAGGCGGCGTAGTTGGGGATGCTGTGGCGGCCCTGGTAGGTCTGCACCACCACTTCGTCGACGACGCCCTTGAGCCCGGCGATGGCCTCGGGGTTGGCGTTGCTGCCCCAGTCCATCAGCCCGGTGATGCTCAGGCGGTACCGGGCGGGCAGGCGCTGGCGCAGGTCGCGCAGGAAGCTGGCGTACTCGTCGAGGTAGCGGGTGCGGGCGTCGAAATCGATCTGGATGCCGACCACCGGGTTGCCGGCCTGCTGCCAGCGCTGCACCTGGCCCAGCAGCTGGCGGTAGACCGGTTCCGGCCAGTGCAGGGTGTGGGCGCGATAGACCACCCAGACCTCGCCCTGGCGCAGGCGCGGAACGGCCATGCCCTGGGCGATGAAGTGCACGTTGCCGCTCGGGTCGCGACGCGAACGGCTGATCTGCCCTTGCAGGATGTACAGGGTCTTGGCCTGGTTCAGCACCGGCTGCGGGGCGACGCCGCTCCACAGCCAGAAGGCTTCGTGATCGCGGGCGTCGACCGCCGCCTGGGCACTGCCGGCCAGCAACAGCCAGACCGGCAGCAGGCATTGCCAGAAGCGGCTCATGCTTACCAGTAGTACTGCTGCGACTTGCCCCACTGGGTGTCGGCGAAGGTGCCTTTGAGCTGGCGGAACCAGGCCTTGCGCACCGCGGGCTCCACGTCTTTGCCGCCACAGCGGTTGTTGCCCGAGGACGCAAAGCAATTGATCGCGCGGTACAGGGCGTAGGCGCGGTCGTCGCGTGGCGCCTTGCTGTTGGCGATCACCTGTTTGTAGCCCTCGAGGCGGGAGAACGCTTCACCCTTGAAGGCCGACGGTGTGCCGCCCAGGGACTGCTTGTCGGGCTGGCTGTCCAGCGGCATGCCGTCCAGGCCGTTGCGCAGGATGAACTCACCGAGGCAGTTCAGGCCTTGCGGGCTTTTCCCATCCTTCTCCAATGCCGTAGCGGTTTCTGCGATGCTCGGGCAGACGTAGCCGGACTCGGCCTCTTTGCCGTTCCACTGGAACAGCTTGAGCGACTGGCCGTTGCTGTAGACGTAACCCAGGCTGTAGCCAAGCTTGTCTTCAGGGGCGCTGGCGGGAAGCTGCCCAAGGTCGCTGGCAAAGGCCGCGTACTGGCCGCGCAGCAGGTCCTTGTAGAGCAGCACGAACTGCGCGGTATTACGTTCCACCGGGTCGGCGGCCTGGCTGATCTGCTGGCGCAGCAATTCGGCGTCGGCCACATGGCGCAGTAGGGTGAAGCGCACCTGCGGGCTTTGGATCGGCGAGTCGGCGGCGAACACCTTGGCCAGTTGCTGGTTGCGCTCGTAGTTCATGGCCAGGGCCAGCTCCAGCTGTTCCCGTTGCAACGGTTGCCTGGCCAGGGGCAGCAGTTGCAGCCACAGGGCCTGTGCGCCCGAGGCGTCGTTCTTCGCTTCCAGGGCCAGGCCGCGCAGGGTCTGCTGGCTGAAGGCGAGGTAGTCGAGCTTGGCCGCAGGCTCGGCGGGCAGAAGTTTCAGCGCGGCGTCGGGGTCGTTGTCGACGTACAGGGCGAAGGCCGCTTGCAGGTAGTCGTACAGCGCCGGTTGCCCGGCGAAGACCGCCTTCTGTTGTTGCAAGGCGTCGCGGGTCAGCCGGCCTTCGGTTTGCTCGCGCATCCACATCAGGTCGTTGACCGCCAGCAGCAGGGGCGTGCTGATCGGGTTGCGGTTGACCATCAGCAGCTTGGTGTCGACTTCTTCCACCAGATCGTCCAGCGACAGGTTGCGCTGTTCGTCCTTGGCCTGGGTCATTTGCCAGGCGTAGTCGGCGGCGAGTTTGTCGGGATTGCCGTCCAGCCAGTGCACCCGGCGCAGCAGGCCCTTGGCCGAGGCGACGTAGGCACCCTGTGGATAAGTTTGCAGGTAGGCGTCGAAACCGGCTTCGGCCTGTTGCAGGGTGGACTTATCCACATGCTCGAGCGCCGGCATGCCGTATTCGTCGAAGGCATTCTGCTGGGCGCTGTTGAGGAGCGTACGGGCGTTCATGTACAGCGCGGTCTCTTTCAGCCAGGCATTCGGGCTGTCCTTGAGCGTGGCGAACGCCGCGCCGGCCTCGCTGAAGCGGCCACTGTAGAAGTCGCCGGCGGCCTGTAGATAAGTAGCGAAACCCTTGCCCAGTGGTGTCTGCAGGTCGGTCGGCAGCAGGCTGGCCAGTTGCGGGCTGTCCCAGTTGCAGGCGGCGAGCAGCTTGACCCGGCTTTGCGCCAGCGCCTGGCGTTCGCTGGCCGGCAGGTCGGCGGCGATCAGTTGGTCGACGAAGGCCTGGGCGCTGGCGTCCGAGTTGCTGCGGCAGCGGCTGCCTTCGCCGGACAGGAAGGCATCGCCGGCTGCTTGCGGGGTTTCGCGCACCACCTGCAAGGATTCCAGGCGGCCGTTGAGGTCAGTGTCCTCCGGGGTTTGCGCGGTATCCGCGTCCTCTGGGCTAGACGCGGGTTGCAGGCGAAAGACTGGAAACGGCACCGCCCCATAACCCTCGTCCAGGCTATCGGCGTCCAGCGCTTTCGGCGCCAGGGGCAAGGCACCGCTGTCGGCCAGCAACAGGCGCAGGTTCACCCGGCTGTCGTTGCCCGGATTGAGAAACGGCAGGCTGCTGCAGCTGTCGAGGTTTTTTTTGAGCAGGGTCCAGCGCGGGTAACAGGAATCGTCGGAGCTGGCCTGGGCCTGGTTGCAGAGGAGGGCGCCGAGCGCCAGTGTCAAAGACGACAAAAGACCGATACGCATGAATTGTCCTTAATCCGAAACGATGGGAGTCGAAGGTCCAAGTGTGGTGCAAAT
Organism: Pseudomonas sp. LAMO17WK12:I10; assembly: GCF_900215185.1. Lineage (NCBI taxonomy): Bacteria > Pseudomonadati > Pseudomonadota > Gammaproteobacteria > Pseudomonadales > Pseudomonadaceae > Pseudomonas > Pseudomonas sp. LAMO17WK12:I10. The sequence continues at coordinate 60,393 of NZ_OBDX01000001.1, forward strand.
CATACAGAAGGCATTCGCTGGCATCTAAAATACCCGCACGACCCGATACACGCCGTGCCGGACAAGGCATCTATGCTGTCAGGCGGGCGCTCGATGCCGTTGTCGGGATCGACAAAGATAGTGGCCACTTGCTTGACGCTTGCGCTTGCTGTCTTAGACTCCGCCCCATCCGTCAGGGAGTTACGGTTATGCGGCGATTTCATGGATTGGGATTGGGATTGACCTGTCTGGCGTGCCTTGCACAGGCGCAGACACCTGCGCCAGACGATCCGCTGCTCAGTGACAGCGCTGCCGGCGCCGCCGTGGCCAGCGGCGGCGAGGCGCGCGGCGTGCTGCGGGCCAAGGATCAGGCGGTACTGGCCGGCGAGTTGTCCGGGCGCATCGTCGAGTTGCCCTACAGCGAAGGCGAGTCCTTCAAGAAAGGCGAGGTGCTGGCGCGCTTCGATTGCTCGGCCTACCAGGCCCAGCTCAATGCCGCCCAGGCCGCCAGCCGTGGCGCCAACGAAGAGCTGGCGCACAACCGCCAACTGGCTTCGCTCAACTCGGTCGGCCGCTTCGAAGTGGCGCGAGCCGTGGCCAAGGTCTCCGAGACCCAGGCGCAGTCCCAGGTCTACCAGGTGCAGGTCAAGCGTTGCAGCGTGATCGCGCCGTTCGACGGGCAGGTGGTGGCGCGCAAGGTACAGCGCTACGAAAGCGTGACGGCCGGCTCGCCGCTGCTGGAAATCGTCGACAACCGTTCCCTGGAAATCCACCTGCTGGTGCCGTCGAGCTGGATGGGCAAGCTCAAGGCCGGGCAGACCTTCAGCTTCGTCCCCGATGAAACCGGCAAGCCGCTGGCCGCCACGGTCAAGCGCCTCGGCGCGCGGATCGACGAAGGCAGCCAGACGCTGCTGCTGGTGGCGGCCGTACCCAACGCCGAGGGCCTGTTGGCGGGCATGAGCGGCACGGCGCGGTTCGCGGAGCTCAAATGAACGCGCCGGTAGCGGGCGCCGCCGAGCAGGTCTTCGCCCGGTTCCTCGACCTGGAGCGCCAGACCCGCGCCGCGCGCACGGTCGAACAACTGGCCTACAGCCTGGTCAACGACAGCCAGGCGCTGTTCGGCTATCGCCACGCGGCCCTGGTGATCGCCGGCAAGGTCCGCGCGGTGACTGGCGTCAGCGCGCTCGATCCGAATGCGCCCTTCGTGGCTTTCGTCGAACAGGCGGTGGCCCGACTGTTCAAGCTCGAACTCGCACAGCAGGCGCGGGTGGTCGCGGCCGAGCAACTGAGCGCCCCGGTACGGGCCGACTGGCAGAGCCTGTCGGCGGCGCAGGTGTTCTGGTTGCCGCTGATCGATCGTCAGGGCGCGCTCTTTGGTGGCCTGTGGCTGGCCCGCGACAACCCGTGGAACCCTTCCGAACAAGTACTGCTGGCGCAACTGGGCGACACCTACAGCCACGCCTGGCTGGCGCTGCAACCGCGCAAGCCGTGGCGCCTGCGCTGGAACCGCAAACGCCGGCTGGCGCTGTTGGCGGTGGTGTTGCTGGGCTTGCTGGTTCCGGTGCGGCAATCGGTGCTGGCGCCGGCCGAAGTGGTGCCGCTGGGCGGGCGTGTGGTGGCGGCGCCGCTGGAGGGGGTGATCGCCGAGTTCCTGGTCAAGCCTAACCAGACGGTGAAGACCGGCGACCTGCTGCTGCGTTTTGAAAACACCACCCTCAATGCCCAGGCCGATGTCGCCGCCCGCGCCTTGGGCGTGGCCGAGGCGGAACTGAAGGCCAATTCCCAGCGGGCCTTCGCCGATGCCGAATCCAGCTCGAAGATCGACCTGCTGGCGGCCCGCGTCGAACAGAAACGCGCCGAACGCGATTACGCCCGCGAATTGCTCAAGCGCAGCGAAGTACGGGCCGAACGCGACGGCATCGCGGTGTTCGCCGACGCCGAGCGCTGGACCGGCAAACCGGTGCAGACCGGCGAGCGCCTGATGGAAATCGCCGACCCGAGCCAGGCCGAGTTGCGCATCGAACTGGCCGTGGGCGATGCCATTGCCCTGGAGCCCGGCGCGCAGGTGGCGCTGTTTCTCGACAGCGACCCGTTGCAGCGCCATCTGGCCAGCCTCGAACGGGCGGCCTACGAGGCGCAGCCGACGCCGGGCGGGCAATTGGCCTACCGCCTCGATGCGCGTTTTCGCGACGCGCCGCCGCGGATCGGCCTGCGCGGCACGGCCAAGCTCTTCGGTGAGCGCGCGCCACTGGCGCTGTACCTGCTGCGCCGCCCGCTGGCCGGCCTGCGGCAGAGCGTGGGCCTGTAATGAACCTGCCGGGCCTGCGCGCGGACTTGCAGCTGTCGCCGGCGGCGCCGGCGCTGGACGGTTCGCCGCGCTGGACCCTGGCCGACCCGGTGCGCGGCCGCTATTTCAAGCTCGGCGCGGCGGCGATGCGCCTGCTCAGGCACTGGTCCCTGGGAGATGCCAACCAGGTGCTGCGCGCCGCCAACCGCGAGCCAGGGCTGCCCCTGGGCGGCGCGGAACTGGAAGAGCTGCTGGTTTTTTTGCGCAGCCATGACCTGATCACCGCCCTCGATCCGCAGCAGCGCGCCAGCTATGAACTCAAGGCCGCCGTGCAGCACCAGAGCCTGTGGCAGGTGCTGCTGCACCAATACCTGTTCTTTCGTATCCCGCTGTGGCGCCCGGACGCCTTTCTCAATCGCGCCTGGCCGTGGCTGGCGCGGTTCGGCCCGGGGCTGCTGCGCTACGGCTTGCCGCTGACCCTGGGGCTGGGGGTGTTTCTGGTGTCGCGGGACTGGCAGCGCTTCCTGGCGACCTTTCCCCACCTGTTCAGCCTCGGTGGCGCCCTGGCGTTCGGCGTGGCGCTGTTCTTCGCCAAGCTGTGCCATGAGTTTGGCCATGCCTTCATGGCCAAGCGCGCCGGTTGCCGGGTGCAGAGCATGGGGGTGGCGTTCATGGTGCTGTTGCCGATGTTCTACACCGACGTCAGCGATGCCTGGCGGGTCAATGACCGTCGCGCGCGCTTGCTGATCGGCGCCGGCGGCGTGCTGGCCGAGCTGCTGCTGGCCAGCATCGCCCTGCTGGCCTGGTCGCTGCTGCCGGACGGCCCGGCGCGTACCGCGGCCTTCATGCTCGCCAGCGCCACCTGGATCACCACCCTGGTGATCAACCTGAACCCCTTCATGCGCTTCGACGGCTACTTTCTGCTCAGCGATTTCTGGGAGGTGGACAACCTGCAAGGGCGGGCTTTCGCCCTCTGTCGCTGGCGCCTGCGCGAGGCCTTGTTCGACTACCGGGAGCCGGCGCCGGAGCCCTGGTCGCCGGCCATGCAGCGGCGTCTGCTGTGGTGGGGTTATGGCTCGTGGTTGTGGCGCGCGGTGCTGTTTTTCGGGATTGCGCTGGCGGTGTACCACCTGTTTTTCAAGCTGCTGGGCATCTTCCTGATGCTGGTGGAACTGGTCTGGTTCATCTTTTTGCCCATCGTGCGGGAATGGCGCGAATGGTGGACGCGCCGCGAACAGGCCCACGCGCCACGGGTGTTGCTCAGCGGCCTGGGGTTGTTGGCGGCGCTGCTGCTGGTGGCGGTGCCCTGGCGCGGCTCGGTGGAGGTGCCGGCGATGCTCGAAGCCGGGCGCGCCAGCGCCTTGCATGCGCCGGTGGCGGCGCGGGTCCGGCAGGTCAATGTCAGCGACGGCCAGGCGGTGAGCAAGGGCCAGGTTTTGGTTGAGCTCGAATCCCCGGACCTGGCCTCGCGCCAGACCATCGCCCGGCGGGAAATCGAGATCCAGCAATTGCAGATGCGCCGCCGCGCCGGGCGCAGCGAGACCGCCGCCGACGCCGGGATCGTCGAGCAGCAGTTGGCCGAGGCCGTGGCCGAATACCGCGGCCTGTCGGCGCAACGCGAGCGCCTGCTGCTGCGCGCGCCCGAGGCCGGCCAACTGCGTGACTTGCTGCCGCAACTGCAGGTGGGCCGCTGGGTTTCGCCCAAGGAGCCGCTGGCCCGGGTGGTCGAGCCGGGGGCGCGCTTGCGTGGGTTTCTCGCCGAGGCCGACCTGTGGCGGGTCGCGCCGGGCGCCACGGGCCGCTTTATCGCCGACGACCCGATGCACCCGGCGCTCGAGGTGCAATTGACCGAAGTCGATACCAACGGTGTGGCGTATATCGACCAGGAGGCGCTGACCTCCGATCACCATGGGCCGATTGCCGTGCGCCGCGATGAAAACCGCCGCGCCGAACCGGTCCAGGCGCAGTACGGCGCGCGGCTCAAGGTGCTCGACGCCAGCGTCACCCCGAGCCAGCCGCTGCGCGGCGTGGTGGTGTTGCAGGGGCGTGGCGAGTCGTTGCTCGGTACGGCCTGGCGGCGCCTGGCGGCGCTGGGCGTGAGGGAAAGCGGGTTCTGAAACAAGGAATGTTCAGGGAGAACGCATATGTTGCATAAGGATTCGGCCATGTCCGATGGCCTGGTGGTACGTCCGTCGCGGCCCACCGACGGACCGTTCCTGCAAAGCCTTTACCGTTCGGCGCGCAGCGATCTGCAATGGATCGATGGCGAACAGGAGCAGATCGAGCAGGTGATCGCCCAGCAGTTCCAGGTCCAGGAGCAGGGGGCGGGGGAGAACTTCCCCGGCGCCATGCACTACGTGATCGAAAAGCTCGGCAGCGCCATCGGTGCCCTGATCACCGATTTCGGCGCCAATGAAATTCGTGTGCTGTACCTGGCGTTCATTCCCGCCGCCCGCGGTCGCGGTTATGGGCGCACGGTGCTGCAGGGCGTGCAGAAAGCCGCCGAGCAGGTACGCTGCCCGGTGGCCACGGTGGTCTGGGCCAGCAACCCCCATGCGCGCCGGCATTACCTGGCGCTGGGGTTTCAGGTCGAGGAAGCCAACCCGGCGGCCGAGCGGCTGGTGTGGTATCCCGGTCCGCGCGGCTGAGCGGCGCACCCCCGCGGGTTCGAGCCGGTGCCCGGGGCGCTGCCACGAGGCACGCTCGGTTCAGTTGAAGGCGATATAGAAATAGCCCAGCGTCGGATCGCGGCCCAGGGCCGGCACCCGTGACACGAACATGCCCTGCAGGTGGCCGACGCCGGGCAGTTCCAGGTCGCACAGGCCGTCGACGAACGCTGTCGGCTCCAGGCTGTTGAGCTCGACGCAGAAGGGCATGCGCGGGCTGTTCGGCATGCGGGACTGGGGAGTGTCCTTGATGGATTCGATATGGACCGGCAACACGCTGCCGTCCGGTAGCAACAGATTGCAGGTTTGCCCCAGCAAAGGCTGGAAATGCTCACTTTGCAGCAGATGCAGCATGGCGCCACTCCTGGCTGGAAAAAGGGCCGGGGGAATGTCCCCCGGCGCGAACTTCAATTGCGCGATGGGAACAGGCCATTCAGGGCCACGCTGAAGTTGATCACCAGGAACGGGTTCATGACTTCCAGCGGCAGGCCGTTGCCGGCGGGCGAGATGGTGCCGGAGATCGTGGTGCTGACCCCCTGGAGGGGCACCGGCGTGGCGCCCAGCCCGTCGGAATAGATGGTCGCGGTGCCCGGTCCGCCGCCGGAGGTGCCGATGAAGGAATTGGTGGCCGTCGGCACGCTGACCGGGCTGCTGGCGGGGTTGGCCAATTGCAGCGTGGTGGCGGCGCTCACGCTGGCGAGGGTGTGGGTGTGGGACGGCAGGTTGTTGAGGGTCGGGGTGACGTTTTCGGTACCGGAAACCTCGCCGATCACCCGTGGTGTCAGGCCCAGCCCGTTACCCTGGCCGATGGGCAGCCGCCCTTGCAGGTTCGGCAACTGGAAGTTGGTGGTGCCGTTGCCGCCGTAGTAGGTGCCCAGCAGCGAAAACAGCGCCTGGTATTGCGAGATCCCCAGGGTCTGGCCGTAACACGAGGCCCAGCCGTTGGGAGGGAAGTTAAAGGAAAAAGCTTGAATGGTGCCCATGAACACTTCCATAGTTTTTTATCCTTCAGGTTAATCAGTGGGACTCCCTGAGCCGATCCCTGGTGTCTGGCCTGACAGCTTGACCGATACGGTCAGAACGCCAAGCGGGCTCGTCGACAGCAATGGTTAGCGTAGACGCTGCTCCGCCAGTCGCCTGGGGTGATGGGGTGCCTTATGTCTGGCCGGATAAACAGCGATGCTGTGGTGGTAAAACGTTGGTGCAGGGGACATTCATGGCGTTTCGCAGAGAGCCGCAATTGCTGGATACGACCGGGCCGGGCATCGCCCATCGGCTGGCGAGCGACGCACAGCGCCTGGTCGCGGTGCTGCGGGCGTACTGGCTGCTGCCGATTTTGCTGCTGGCGGCGGCCACCCGCTTCTACGACCTGACCGCCGCGGCCATCTGGGGCGATGAAGGCTCCAGCCTGTTGCTCAGCCGCTACGGCCTGAGCGAACTCTGGGGGCATGCCGCCCACGATGTGCATCCGCCGCTGTACTTCATGCTGCTGCGCGGCTGGATCGCGCTGTTTGGCGACGGCATCTTTGCCATTCGCAGCTTCAGCGCCTGGCCGGGGATCGTCTGTGTCGGCCTGGGGGTGTGGCTGGTGGCGCAGATCGCCAGCCGCCGCGCGGCAATCCTCGCCGGGTTCCTGCTGGCCCTGCTGCCCACCGCCGTGCGCTACAGCCAGGAAGTGCGCATGTATGCCTTGTTGGGGGTGTGGCTGCTCGGCGCCACCCTGGCCCTGGTGTACTGGCTCAGGCAGCCCCGGCGCCAGCGCTACCTGGTGTATTACACGCTGCTGATGAGCGCGGCGTTCTACACCCACTATTTCACCGCGCTCTGCGTGCTCGCCCACTGGTCGTACCTGTTGCTGTTGCGCCTGCAAGCGACGCCTGCGAGCCGGGCGATCAACCAGCCGGGCTGGTGGCTGGCCAACCTCGCCATCGTCATGCTGTTCGTCCCCTGGCTGCCGGGGCTGGTGGACCTGCTGCAGCATATCGACCAGCTGAAAGCCAGCGGCGACGTAGGCTGGGAGCCGTCGGTGGACTTTTTGTCGTTACCCTCGATGGTCTGGCAACTGCTGACCCAGGACGATGGCGAAAGCCGTTCCCCGCTGCTGTTCGCGGGCCTGCCGCTGCTGGTGCTGGGCGTCGTCGCAATGCTCGCCTGGCGCGACCGCACGCCCTGGCGCTGGAGCTGGCTGCTGGTGACTTACAGCGTGCTGCCGCTGTTGCTGGTGTTTGCGGTGTCGTTCGTTTCGCCGGTGTTCATCGAGCGCTACCTGACGGCCTATGCCTTGGGCCTGCCGCTGCTTTTCGCGATGGCGATCGACCGGCTGCTGGAGCATGCCCAGGTGCATGCCCGCGCGCTGGCGCTGGCGGTCCTGCTGCTGTTCGCCGGGGCCGAGGGGGTCGGCCTGAACAACAACGCCACGGTGGATAGCAACGATCAGATCAGCGTGCTGGTGGACTACGTGAACCAGCATTACGTGGCCGGCGACCGGATCGTCACCAGCGACCTGCTGTGGTACCTGAGCTACGTCTACTACAACCGTACCGACGCCCAGCCGCTGCTCTACACCCCGCCCACGCCCGCCGGCGTCTCCACCCGGCCCAACGCCTATGGTTTCGGCACCCTGGTCGAGCAGCAGGCTGACAGGCTTTACCTCGACCGGCTGTCGGCGCTGCCGGTGGGCAGTGGTCGCGTCTGGCTGATCGGCACGGCCGATCAGCCCGACGAATTCGCCCCGCTGCCGGCGCAATGGCGAAAAGCCGGCGAATTCACCGCCGGCGGGGTCACGGCGCGGTTGCTGGTGATATGCGGCGTGGCGCAGCGCCAGGCGTCGCTGCAGGCACTGTGCGCCCAGGCTGGGAAACCTGCGGGATAGCGGCCTTGGGCGGTTTTGCGCAAAAGATCGGCCTGTAAACCGGCCGATGGACGAAAGGCAGAATTCAGGGCCAGCAGTGGCTTGATCGGTTCACGTTCGGTTCCAGAGCGGCGGGTGTTTTTAAAACACACGTTTTTTATGGTTTTTGCTTCGAATTGATATCAAAGCACCACTGTTGGTTTTCTGACCTTGCACTACGCTTTTTCCTACAAATGGACTTATAGCTAGGGTGAAGGGATTGCCGCAGTTCCACTTTATCTCCGGTTTACCGCGCTCAGGGTCGACCCTGCTGTCGGCCATCCTGCTGCAGAACCCGCGCTTTCACGCCGGCATGACCAGTCCGGTGGGTGCGCTGTTCAGCGGCATCCTCGAACAATGCAGCGCCGGCAGCGAATTCGGCGCGGTCATCGACATCGACATGCGCCGCCGCCTGCTGCGCGGGCTGTTCGACTCCTACTACGCCGACAAGGCCGACAAACCCGTCGTCTTCGACACCAATCGCCAATGGTGCGCGCGCCTGCCGGCCTTGAAGGACCTGTTTCCCAAGGCCAGGACCATCGCCTGTGTGCGCAATGTCGCCTGGGTCATGGACAGCCTGGAACGGCTGTACCGGGCCAACCCTTTCGAAAACACCAAGCTGTTCGGCGATGCGGTCGAGCGCAATTCGGTCTACAGCCGCTGCGAAACCCTGGCCCAGCACAACCGGCTGGTGGGGTATGCCTGGACCGCCTTGAAAGAAGCCTATTACGGCGAAAACGCCGATTCGCTGCTGATCGTCGACTACGACCTGCTGAGCCAGGCCCCGGAGCGGGTGATGCGGCTGATCTACGACTTTATCGACGAACCCTGGTTCGAACACGATTTCGACAGCCTGGCCTACGACGCGCCCGAGTTCGACCAGGCGCTGGGGGTCGCGGGCCTGCACAAGGTCAAGGCGCGGGTGGCGCTGCAGTCGCGGCGCACCATCCTGCCGCCGGACCTGTTCGAGAAGTATGCGGAGCTGTCCTTCTGGAAAGACGGGGCATCCAGCGCCGCCAATGTCATTCGCATGAAGTCCGACGCCGCGGTCCGTTGACCGCGGTTTTCATTGGCACCTTTCAGCACGTTCGAGTCCGGGTGAGCATCATGTGGTGGAGCAAAGGCAAGTCGCGGGTCAATCAGCGGGCCACCGGGCGGGCGCATGCCCTGGCCTCTCCGATGATCATGCCGCTGGAGCCACGCATGCTGTTCGACGGTGCGGTGGCGGCGACGGTGGCCGATATCGCCCAGCCGGACAGCCACCCCACCACGGACGTGGCCAAGACGCCGACCGCCGCCGATCAGCCGAGCGTCAGCCAGGACACCCACGCCCAAGCCGATGCCGCGCCTGCCGCGGCCCCGACCACTGTGCCGGGGCTGACGGTGGTGTTCGTCGACTCGCGGGTCAAGGACGCCGACAGTCTGCTCCAGGGCCTGGCGCCCGGCACCCAGGTGGTGCGACTGGGGGCGAACCAGGATGGCCTGCAGCAGATCGCCGATTACCTGGACCAGCACCAGGGCGTCAGTTCGGTGCAGATCATCGCCCACGGCAATGCCGGCGACCTGTGGCTGGGCAACAGCTACCTCTCGGCTGACAACGTCCAGGCGCGCAGCGCGGTGCTGGCGGACATTGGCCAGGACATGAACGCCGGCGGCGATATCCTGATCTACGGCTGCTACACCGCCGAGGGCGAACGCGGCCTGAATTTCGTCGACTCGCTGGCGCAACTCACCGGTCGCGACGTGGCCGCCTCCAGCGACCGCACCGGCCTGGGGGGCGACTGGGAACTGGAGATCGCCACCGGCACCATCGAAAACGCCAACGTGCTGTCCACCCAGGCCATGCAGGATTATCAGTGGGGGCTGGCGACCTGGACCGCCACCAACAACGCCAACACCGGCGTGGGTTCGTTGCGGGCGGCGCTGGCGTCGGCGCAGAACGGCGACATCGTCACCTTCAGCAGCGGCATGACGGTGCAGCTGACCTCCGAACTGCTGGTCAACAAGAACGTGACCATCGACGGCGACCTGAACAACGACGGCGCGGCGGACGTGATCCTGGACGGCCAGTACCGCACCCGGGTCATCGAAGTCAGCGCGGGCAGTACCGTGACCCTCGACGGCCTGGTGATCACCCGGGGCCTGGTTTCCGGTAACGGCGGCAATGGCGGGTATGGCGCGACCGGCGCCATGGCCGGGGGGATTTTCAACGCCGGCAACCTCACCCTCAACAACGTCACCGTGACCTCCAACGCGGCTTCGGGCGGCGGCGGTGGCGGCGGTGTCACCGGCGCGTTCTACGGCGGGGGCGGTGGTGGCGGCGGCGGGTTGGGTGGCCAGGGTGGCGGCCACGGCGGTTCCGCCGGCCCCGGCACCGGCACACTGGGCGGCCAGGCTGGCGGCGGTGGCGTGGGCGGTTATGGCGGTGGCTACGACGCCACCCACATGGGCGGTCGCGGCGGTACCAGCACCGGCGGCGCGGGTGGTCTGGGCGTGTCCTACTACAGCAACGGCGGCAACGGCGCCACGGCCACCAACGGCACAATTTCCATCGGCGGCGGTGGCGGCGGCGCGGGTTGGGACAAGGTCGGCGGCGCGGGCGGCAATGCCGCCGGCGGGATCTACAACGCCTCCAGCGGCACCCTCACGGTGATCGGCACCTCGACCATCAGCAACAACATCGGCGCGGGTGGTGGCGGTGGCGGTGGTGGCGGCCAAGGCAGCAACGCCAGCAATGGCGGGATTGGCGGCCGCGGCGTCGGCGCGGTCTGGAACAAGGGCACCTTCCTGATCACCGCGGCCAACTTCGCCGCCCTGAGCGGCAACGCGGCGGCCAGTGGCGCCGGTGGCGTAGCGCTGGGCGGTGGCAGCACCGGTACTTCGCCGACGTCGGTGGCGACCATCTACAACGACGGCGGCATCCTCAATACCGCCTATGCACCACCGCCCACCGCGACCATAGTGGTCGCGGACACCGCGCTGAAAATCGGCGAGACCTCGCTGGTGACCATCACCTTCAGCGAGGCGGTGACCGGCTTCACCAACGCCGACCTGAGTATCGCCAATGGCACCCTGACCGCGATGAGCAGCAGCGACGGCGGCATTACCTGGACCGCCACCTTCACCCCGACGTCGAGCATCACCGATACCAGCAACGTCATCACTCTGGATAACACCGGGGTGATCAATGGCCTGGGCACCGCCGGGGTCGGCACCACCAACTCCAATAACTATGCGATCGATACCGTACGGCCGACCGCGACCATAGTGGTGGCGGACAACGCCTTGAGGGTCGGTGAAACCTCGCTGGTGACCATCACCTTCAGCGAGGCGGTGAGCGGTTTCACCAACGCCGACCTGAGCATCGCCAACGGCACCTTGACCGCGGTGAGCAGCAGCGATGGCGGCATCACCTGGACCGGCACTTTCACCCCGAGTGCCAGCATCACCGATACGACCAACCTGATCACCCTGGACAACACCGGCATCGCCGACCTGGCCGGCAACGCCGGCAGCGGCACCACCGATTCCAACAACTATGCGATCGACACCGTGCGCCCGACTGCGACCATCGTGGTCGCCGACAGCACCCTCACCGCCGGCGAAACGTCCCTGGTGACCATCACCTTCAGCGAAGCGGTGAGCGGCTTCACCAACGCCGACCTGAGCATCGCCAACGGCACGTTGACGGCAGTGAGCAGCAGCGATGGCGGCATCACCTGGACCGCCACCTTTACCCCGACCGATGGCATCAGCGACTCCAGCAACCTGATTACCCTGAACAACACCGGCATCGCCGACCTGGCCGGCAACACCGGTAGCGGCACCACGGACTCGGGCAACTACGTGATCAATACCGCGCACCCGACAGCGACCATAGTGGTGGCCGACAATGCCCTGAGGATCGGTGAGACCTCGCTGGTGACCATCACCTTTTCCGAGGCGGTGACGGGTTTCACCAACGCCGACCTGACCGTCGCCAACGGCACCCTGAGCGCGGTGAGCAGCAGCGATGGCGGCATTACCTGGACCGCCACCTTCACCCCGAGCACCAGCATCACCGATGCCACTAACGTGATCACCCTGGACAACACCGGCGTCCAGAACAGCGTGGGCAACCTGGGCCAGGGCAGCTCCAACTCCAACAACTACGCCATTGACACGGTGCGGCCGACCGCGACCATTGTGGTCGCCGACAGCGCGCTGAGGATCGGCGAGACGTCGCTGGTGACCATCACCTTCAGCGAAGCGGTGAGTGGCTTCACCAACGCCGACCTGACCATTGCCAACGGCACGTTGACCGCGGTGAGCAGCAGCGATGGCGGCATCACCTGGACCGCGACCTTTACCCCGAGCGCCAGCATCAGCGACACCAGCAACCTGATCACCCTGGACAACACCGGCATCGCCGACCTGTCCGGCAACGCCGGCAGCGGCACCACCGACTCCAACAACTATGCGATCGATACGGTGCGGCCGACCGCGACCATCGTGGTCGCCGACAGTGCTCTCAGCGCCGGTGAAACCTCGCTGGTGACCATTACCTTCAGCGAAGCAGTCAGCGGTTTTACCAACGCCGACCTGAGCATCGCCAACGGCACCCTGACCGCGGTGAGCAGCGGCGACGGTGGCATCACCTGGACCGCCACCTTCACCCCGACTGTCGGTATCGCCGATGCCAGCAACCTGATCACCCTGAACAACACCGGGGTCAGCGACCTGGCCGGCAATACCGGCAGCGGCACCACCAACTCCAACAACTACAGCATCGACACCGTCCTGCCGACCGCGACCATAGTGGTGGCGGACAACGCCTTGAGGATCGGTGAAACCTCGCTGGTGACCATCACCTTCAGCGAGGCGGTGAGTGGCTTCACCAACGCCGACCTGACCATCGCTAACGGCACCTTGACTGCGGTGAGCAGCAGCGACGGTGGCATCACCTGGACCGCGACCTTCACCCCGACGTCGAGCATCACCGATAGCAGCAACCTGATTACCCTGGATAACAGCGGCGTCACCAACGCCTCCGGCAACGCCGGTAGCGGCACCACCGACTCCAACAACTACGCCATCGACACCGTGCGCCCGACCGCGACCATCGTGGTCGCCGACAGTGCCCTGGGCGTGGGCCAGACCTCGCTGGTGACCATCACCTTCAGCGAGGCGGTGACCGGCTTCACCCTGGCCGACCTGACCGTGGCCAACGGTACATTGAGCGGCTTGAGCACCAGCGACAACATCACCTACACGGCGACCCTCACCCCGACCGCCAGCATCACCGATTCGACCAACCTGATCACCCTGGACAACACCGGCATTACGGACGGGGCGGGCAATACCGGCAGCGGCACCACCGATTCCAACAACTACGCGGTCGACAGCCAGCGGCCGACCGCGACCATCGTCCTTGCCGACACAACCCTCAAGGCCGGCGAAACCTCGCTGGTGACCATCACTTTCAGCGAGGCCGTGAGCGGTTTCACCAACGCCGACCTGAGCATCGCCAACGGCACCTTGAGCGCGGTGAGCAGCAGCGATGGCGGTCTCACCTGGACCGCCACCTTCACCCCAACGGCAGGCATCGCCGACGCGAGCAATGTCATCACCCTGAACAACACCGGGGTCAGCGACCTGGCGGGCAACACCGGTAGCGGTACCACCAACTCCGGCAACTACAGCATCGACACCGTCCTGCCGACCGCGACCATCGTGGTGGCGGATAACAACCTGAAGATCGGTGAGACCTCGCTGGTGACCATCACCTTCAATGAGGCAGTGAGCGGCTTCAGCAACGCCGACCTGACCGTCGCCAACGGCACTTTGAGCGCGGTGAGCAGCAGCGATGGCGGGGTCACCTGGACCGCCACCTTCACCCCGACGTCGAGCATCACTGACACCAGCAATGTCATCACCCTGGATAACAGCGGGGTGACCAACGCCTCCGGCAACGCCGGCAGCGGCACCACCGATTCCAACAACTACGCGATCGACACCGTGCGTCCGACGGCGACCATAGTGGTCGCCGACAGCGCCCTGGGCGTGGGCCAGACCAGTACCGTGACCATCACCTTCAGCGAGGCGGTGACCGGCTTCACCCTGGCCGACCTGACCGTGGCCAACGGTTCGCTGAGCGGCTTGGGCACCAGCGATAACATCACCTACACGGCGACCCTCACCCCGACTGCCAGTATCAGCGACAGCAGCAACCTGATTACCCTGGATAACACCGGTATTACGGATGGGGCGGGCAACGCCGGCAGTGGCACCACCGACTCCAACAACTACGCCATCGACAGCCTGCGCCCGACCGCCACCATCGTCCTCTCCGACTCGACCCTCAAGGCCGGCGAAACCTCGGTGGTGACCATCACCTTCAGTGAAGCGGTGAGCGGTTTCGACAACAGCGACCTGACGGTGGCCAACGGTACCCTGAGCGCAGTGAGCAGCAGCAACGGCGGTCTCACCTGGACCGCCACCTTCACCCCGACGGCGGGCATCACCGACCTGAGCAACCTGATCACCCTGAACAACACCGGTTTCACCGACGTGGCCGGCAACAGCGGTACCGGGACCACCAGCTCAGCCAACTACAGCATCGAAACCGTAGTGCCGACGGCCACCCTCGTGATCGCCGACACGGCCCTGAAGGCTGGCGAAACCTCGCTGGTGACCATCACCTTCAGTGAGGCGGTCAGTGGTTTCGACAACAGCGACCTGACGGTGGCCAACGGTACCTTGAGCGCGGTGAGCAGCAGCGATGGCGGGGTCACCTGGACCGCTACCTTCACGCCGACTGTGGGTGTCGGCGATACCAGCAACGTCATCACCCTGAACAACAGCGGCGTGATCAATGTCTCGGGTAATACGGGCAGCGGCACCACGGATTCGAACAACTATGTCATCGACACGGCTCGCCCAACCGCCACCATAGTGGTAGCCAACCCGATCCTGCCGATCGGTGAAACCAGCCTGGTGACCATCACCTTCAGCGAGGCGGTGAGCGGCTTCGACAACAGCGACCTGACGGGGAGCAACGGCACCCTGAGCGCGGTCAGCAGCGGCGACGGCGGCATCACCTGGACCGCGACCTTCACCCCGAACGTCAACGTCAGCGATGCGACCAACCTGATCAGTCTCAACAACAGCGGGGTCAGCGACGCGGCGGGCAATGCCGGCAGCGGCAGCACCGACTCGAACAATTTCATCATCGATACCGGGCGGCCGACCGCCACCATCGTACTGGCCGACACGGCCCTGAAAGCGGGCGAAACCACCACGGTCACCATCACCTTCAGCGAGGCGATCAGCGGCTTCACCAACTCGGACCTGACAGTGGCCAACGGTAGCCTGGGGTCCCTGAGCAGCAGCGATGGCGGGGTCACCTGGACCGCCACCTTTATCCCGGCCATCAACATCAGCGACAGCAGCAATCAGATCACCCTGAACAATGCCGGAGTGATAGACGCCGTCGGCAACACCGGCAGCGGCACCACCGACTCGGCCAACTACGTCATCGACACCGTGCGCCCCACCGCTACCGTGGTGGTCGCCAACCCGATGCTGGCCGTGGGCGACACGTCCCTGGTGACCATCACCTTCAGCAAGGCGGTGAGCGGCTTCGACAACAGCGACCTGACGGTGGCCAATGGCACCTTGAGCGCGGTCAGCAGCAGCGATGGCGGCATCACCTGGACCGCGACCTTCACCCCGAACACCAACCTCAGCGATACGAGCAACCTGATCACCCTCAACAACAGCGGGGTCAGCGACGCCTCGGGCAATACCGGGCTGGGCAGCACGGATTCGAACAATTACCTGATCGATACCCAGCGGCCGACTGCGACCATCGTGGTCGCCAACAGCAGCCTCGGCGTGGGCCAGACCAGCAGCGTGACCATCACCTTCAGCGAAGCGGTGAGCGGCTTCACCAACTCGGACCTGACGGTGGCCAACGGCACCCTGAGCGCCCTGGGCAGCAGCGACGGCGGCCGGACCTGGACCGCGACCCTGACGCCCACCGCCAACATCAGCGACACCAGCAACCTGATCACCCTGAACAACAGCGGGGTCAGCGACTCCTTCGGCAATACCGGCACTGGCAGCACCGACTCCAACAACTACGCGGTCAACACCGTGCCGGCGGCCAACCCACCCACGGAGCTGCCGGTGGGCGATCCGGAATTCCGTTCGAGCGACCCGGTGGTTCCGCCGCTGCCGCCTTATGTGCCGCTGCAACCCACGGTCACCACGCCACCCGCTGGCGACCTGGCTTCGCCACTGGCCTTCGCGCCGTTGTTCGAGCAGCGGGTGCTGGGCGATGGCATCCGGCCGCTGGGGGACATTTTCATCAATCGCGGGGCCCTGGCGCCGAGCTTCATTGCCCAGGTATTCGGCAGCAGCGATGCCGGGGGCGATGGCAATGGCCATGGTTTCCTGGGTTTTGGTGGCGGCGATGGCGGGGTGTTCAGCCAAAGCACGCTGTCGCTGCTGTTCGACCAGGACTTCGCCGAGGATGGTAGTTCGCTGAAGTCTTTCGGCGACAAGCCCAAGGCCGGCGATCTTTCCCAGGGCGGGCGCGGGGTGTTCGGGGCACCGTCGTTGACCCAGCAATTGCAAGTGATGCAAGACACGGAACAACGGCCGATCCGCGATCTGGCCAAGGCATTCGAACAGGCCGGCATCAGCGCAATGCAGGCCTGAAACACTACATAAATACGATGCGGCACCCAGGGGCGAGACAAGGATGAATAAAAGTCAGAAGTTGTTCGGGGTCAGCTTGTTGGCGCTGATGGTCAGCGGTTGTGCCGTCAGCAGTAAACCGATCGAACGCAGTGCCAGCGAGCAGCGCGCCAGGAGCGACCTGCACAGCATGTACAAGGACCAGGAGCCGCTGAGCGGCCCGCTGACCCTGCACCAGGCCATGGCCCGGGCGGTGAAGTACAACCTCGAAGGCCGCTTGAAAATCATGGAAGAGGCCCTGGCCAAGCGCCAGCTGGACCTCGCCAGTTTCGACATGCTGCCGCGCATGGCCCTCTCCGCCGGCTACGTGGGGCGCAACAACGTCAGTGCTTCCAGCAGCCAGAGCGTGGAGACCGGCACCCAGTCCCTGGAACCTTCGACCTCCCAGGACCGGGACCGCAGGGTGGCCGACCTGACCATGGTCTGGAACGTGCTGGACTTCGGCGTCAGCTACATCAATGCCAAGCAGCAGGGCGACCAGCGGCTGATCGTCCAGGAGCGCCGGCGCAAGGTGATCAACACCATCGTCCAGGACGTGCGCTCGGCCTATTGGCGGGCGGTGGCGGCCGAACGCCTGCTCAAGCAGATCGACAGCCTCATGGGCCGGGTCGAGCAGGCCCGCGACAATAGCCAGAGCATGAGCCAGCAACGCATCGGCGACCCGGTGCAGGCCCTGGCCTACCAGCGCTCGCTGATCGAGGCCACGCGCCAGCTGGAGGAGCAGCGCCGGGCGTTGTCCCTGGCCAAGACCGAGCTGGCGACCCTGATCAACCTGCCAATGACCACCCACCTGACCCTGGCGACCAGCGACGATTACCCGGTGCCGGAACTCAAGGTCGATATGGCCCGCCTCGAGCACGAGGCCCTGACCAGCCGGCCGGAGCTGCGCGAGCAGGATTACCAGAGCCGCATCAGCGCCGCGGAGACCCGCAAGGCCATGCTGCGCCTGCTGCCGGGCCTGGAGTTCTCCGCCGGCGGGCATTACGACAGCAACTCGTTCCTGGTCAACGACAAGTGGGCCGACTACGGGGTGAAGGTCACCTGGAACCTGTTCAATGTGCTGTCCGCGCCGGCGGCCATCGACACCGCCAAGGCCGGTGAAGACGTCGCCGCGGCCCGTCGCCAGGCCATGTCGATTGCCGTGCTGGCCCAGGTCTACGTGGCCAACGCCAACTACCGCGACGCCTTGCGCCAGTTCAAGACCAGCCAGGAGCTGGCGGACATCGACGGGCAGATCGTCGGCCAGCTGCGCAACCGCTACCAGGCCAACAGCATCGGCGAGCTGGACCTGATCCAGGGCGAGCTGAACACCTTGCAGGCGGACCTGCGGCGCGACCTGGCCTATGCCGACCTGCGCAACGCCTACGGGCAGATCTTCGCCAGCGCCGGCCTCGACCCGCTGCCCGACGAGGTGCAATCGACCCAGGTGCAGTCCATCGCCACGGCGCTGGCCAGCCGCGAGGCCGACTGGGCGGCGGGCAACATCAGCACGCCGGTGGCCCATGCCCAAAGACAATAACCTGCAGGCCCCCCAGGCCAGCGTCAGCCGGGCCCAGCGCGAGGCGCACAACGGCCATCGCGGCGTGGCGATCCTGCTGACCGGCCTGCCGGCGGCGGGCAAGTCGACCCTGGCCCAGGCGCTGCAGGCCGGGCTGTTCCAGCACGGTCGGCAGAGCCTGGTGCTGGACGGCGATGCCTTGCGCGGCGGCCTGAACCGCGACCTGGGGTTTGCCGAGGCCGACCGCCGGGAAAATATCCGCCGCGCCAGCGAGCTGGCAGCCTTGCTGGTGGACAACGGGCAGATCGTGATCCTGGCGATGATCGCCCCGCTGATCGAGCAGCGTGAGCTGTTCGCCCGGCGCCTGGGCGAGGACTACCTGGAAGTCTGGTGCAGCGCCTCGCTGGCGGTCTGCGAGCAGCGCGATCCCAAGGGCCATTACGCCCGCGCCCGCAGCGGCGAGTTGCCGGGGTTCACCGGTATCTCGGCGCCCTACGAGCCGCCACGGGCGGCGCTGGAACTGGATACCGGCGCGCAGTCGGTCGAGGACTGCCTGGGGCAATTGCTCGGCTGGCTGGTCGAGCGCAAGGTGCTGCCGGCCTCATGAGCCGTCCGGCGTTCGCCCGCCTGCCCGTCAGCGTGGACCTGCCGCGGCTGTTGCGCGCCCTGGCGCGAATCGACGCGAGCGCCTGGCAGGGCCACTTCAACGGCGATTATTACGAGGGCGACTGGAGCGGCGTGGCCTTGATCTCGGCGCTTGACGCGCCCTCCGAGCTGGCGCCGGGCAAGGGCCTGCCGGTGCAGCGCGAGCCCTGGCGACAGGACCCGGACTGGCAACAGGCATTGCGGCACCTGCCCTTGCGGATCGTCTCGGCGCGCCTGCTGCGGTTGGGGCCGGGGGCGCGCATCCATGAACACCGCGACTACGACCTGGGCGGCCCGGATGCCGACCTGCGCCTGCATATCCCCCTGCTCAGCCCGCCGCGGGTGGATTTCCTGCTCGACGGGCAGCGCATGCCGATGCTGGCGGGAGAGTGCTGGTTTCTCGACCTGTCGCGCGCGCATCGAGTCGATAACTACGACACTCAGGCACGTATTCATCTGGTACTCGACTGTCGCCCCGACCCTTGGCTGGAACAGGCGATTGCCGCCGGCGCGCCGACCACCCCGGCACCTGGCCTGGGCCGCGCGGCCCTGGACTTCGCGCGGTTTTGCCGGCTGCTTGAAGAGGACACCGCGCTGTGCCAGGCCTTGCAGGCGCTGACTGATAGCGAAATCTTCATCGAGCGCACCCTGGCCCTGGCGGCCGAACGCGGCCTGGCGTTCACCCGCGAAGACCTGCGTTCGGCCATGCGCCAGGGGCGGCGTCTGTGGAATGAACAATGGACGGCCTGAACCTGCACGGCTGGTTGCCGATCCGCGTCTGGCAGCTGGGTGACGAATGGCGGGTCGACTGGTGCTGGTTCGGCGACCGGCCGCTGTCGCAGCCGTTTTTCCGCGAGGCGGTCGAAGAGGCCCTGCGCCTGCCGTTCAATCAGGCGTTCCGCCGCCAGACGCCTTTGTCTGCCCTGACCAAATGGCGCCAACGCAGCCCGGGCCTGGCTCCCAGCGCCTTTATCTTTCATGCCTCGCGCTGCGGCTCGACCCTGCTCAGCCAGATGCTGGCCTGCCTGGACGAGCATATCGTGGTGTCCGAACCGCCGCCGCTGGATGCCCTACTGCGCGGCTCGCTGGCGCCACAGGAGCGGGCTGCCGCGCTGGTGGGCCTGGTGTCGGCCTATGGGCAGGTACGCCGTGGTACTGAGCAGCAGTTGGTGATCAAGCTCGATGCCTGGAACATCGGCGAGCTGCCGCTGCTGCGCCAGTGCTTCGCCGATACGCCGTGGCTGTTTGTGTATCGCGACCCGCTGGAAATCGCCGTGTCGCATCTGCGCCGGGCCGGCATGCACATGACACCGGGCCTGATCGGGCCCAGCGCGCTGGACGACGGCGAGCCTTTCCAGGACCGGGAAAGCTGGATCGCCCGGCGCCTGGGGCGTTTGTTGCAGCTGGGGTTGGAACACTGCCGCGAACACCATGGCCTGGCGCTGAACTACAGCGAACTGCCCGCCGCCATGGACAGCCACCTGGGCGATTTTTTCGGCCTGGGCGCCGAGCAACGCAGGGCGGCCTTCGCCCGTATCGGCCAGCATGCCAAGCAGCCGGCGCAGGCCTTTGTCGATGATCGCCAGGGCAAGCAGCAACAGGCTTCAGCGCGGCTGCGGGAGCAGTTGGAGCAATGGACGCAGGCGCCTTACGCGGCGCTGGAACAGTGGCGCAGCAGGGCGGTGCCGCAATTGCGGCTCAGCTCTTCGGTGACAAGTCTGCCATGCCCTTGAGTAGTTCGATGGGCAGCGGAAAGACAATGGTCGAGCTCTTGTCACCGGCAATCGCGCCCAGGGTCTGCATGTAGCGCAGTTGCATGGCGCCGGGCTGGCGGCCGAGCATTTCGGCGGCTTGCATGAGTTTTTCCGAGGCCTGCAATTCGCCTTCGGCGTGGATCACCTTGGCCCGGCGTTCGCGCTCGGCTTCGGCCTGTTTGGCGATGGCGCGGATCATCGATTCGTTGAGGTCGACATGCTTGATCTCGACGTTCGCCACCTTGATGCCCCAGGCGTCGGTCTGGGCGTCGAGCACCTGCTGGATATCGGCGTTCAGGCGTTCGCGCTCGGCCAGCAGTTCGTCCAGCTCGTGCTTGCCCAGCACCGCGCGCAGGGTGGTCTGGGCCAGTTGGCTGGTGGCCATGAGGAAATCCTCGACCTGGATGATCGCCTTCTGCGAGTCCAGCACGCGGAAATACAGCACGGCGTTGACCTTGACCGAGACGTTGTCGCGGGTGATCACATCCTGCGGCGGCACGTCGAGCACCACGGTGCGCAGGTCGACGCGGACCATCTGCTGGACGACCGGAATCAGCAGGACCAGCCCCGGCCCCTTGACCCTCCAGAAGCGCCCGAGCTGGAACACCACCCCGCGCTCGTATTCGCGCAGGATGCGAAACGTCGAGACCGCCAGCGCCAACAGCAGCGCCAGCAGCGCGCCAAAACCCAATTCCAGACCCATTTCATCCTCCTCGCGGCGCAGCCTCGGCCGTCGTCACTTCCAGAAGCAGCCCTTTGCGTGCCACCACCCGTACCAGTTGTCCGGTTTGCAGCGGCGTTGCGCTCAGGACCTGCCAGTGTTCGCCCTGCAACAGCACCCAGCCGTTGTAAGGGTTGCCCGCTTGCACCGCGGTGATCGCCGTGACACTGCCCACCAGCCCCGCGTCGCCGGCCACCTGCTGGCGCTGTCGCGCGCGCAGCGCCATGCTCGCCAGCGTCGCCAGGAGCAGCGCGCTGATCACCGCCAGGCCGACGATGAGCGGCAGGGGAATGCCATAGCCCGGGACATCGGTGTCCATCAGGATCACCGCGCCGACCACAAAGGAGACGATGCCGCCGAAACCGATGACGCCGAAGGTCGGTAGAAAGGCCTCGGCGACCATGAAGGCGATGCCCAGCAGGATCAGGGCCACGCCGGCGTAGTTCACCGGCAGCAGTTGCAAGGCGTACAAACCGAGCAGCAGGCAGATGCCGCCGAGCACGCCGGGCACCGCGGTGCCCGGGTTGACGAACTCGAAGAACAGCCCGTAGATGCCGATCATCATCAGGATCAGCGCCACGCTGGGGTGGGTGATGACCGACAGCAGCTGGGTGCGCCAGTCCGGGTCGTGATGGATCACCGCCGCCCCCAGGGTATGCAGCTGCACCGCCTGGCCGGCGGCGATGAGGAACTTGCCGTCGAGTTGCCTGAGCAGGCCGCTCAGGTCATCGGCGACATAGTCGACCACCTTCAGCTTCAAGGCTTCCTGGGCCGGCAGGCTGACGGCCTCGCGCACGGCCTGTTCCGCCCATTCGGCGTTGCGTCCGCGCAATTGCGCCAGGCCACGGATATAGGCCGCGGCGTCGTTGATCTGTTTGTGGCTGAGGGTGTCGGTGTCCGGCTCCGGGTTCTTGTCCGAGCGTGGCGCGGCGGGCGGGTTGCCGCCCGGGTCGGGCTGCCCCGGCATGCCGACCCGCACCGGGGTGGCGGCCCCGAGGTTGGTGCCCGGGGCCATGGCGGCGATGTGGCTGGCATACAGGATGTAGGTGCCGGCGCTGGCGGCGCGGGCGCCGCTGGGGGCGACGTAGCTGGCCACCGGCACCGGGCTGGCGAGGATCGCCTTGATGATCGAGCGCATCGAGGTGTCGAGGCCGCCCGGGGTGTCGATGCCCAGCACCACCAGTTGGGCGTGCTCGTCGGCGGCCTTGTCCAGGCCGCGCACCACGTAGTCGGCGCTGGCGGGGCTGATCACATCGTTGACGGTGAGCACCACCACTGGCTTCACGGCCTGGGCGTGCCCGGTCGGCAGGCCGATCAGCAAACCCAGCAGCATCCCTTTCAGTGTCGCCCGCCACCCACGCTCGTTCATCCGACCCTCCTGGAGAGTCATGCGCCTCGGTTGCCAGCCGTTCGCTGGCTTTGTCCTTGAGTCTAGTAGAGCGTGGGATTGAGCAAATTTTGAGCAGCCTCTTGCTCGCGTGCCGTTCGGAAGTTCGTCAGTGGGTGAGGGCGGCGCGGCCTAGACTTTGTGAAGGGAGTGACAGTCGTTAATCCATAGTCCTGCAAAGCCGTTCAGGATACCGAGGTGCATCATGCGTATGGCAAGAACCGTGCAACGCAGCCTGGAACAGGCGCATTGCGATTTTGACGTGGTGGCTCATCCACATTCGTCGAGCAGCCTGGAGACCGCTCGGGTGGCGGGAGTTCCCGCCGAGCGCGTAGCCAAGTCGGTGATCCTCGACGACAGTCACGGCCACTACCTGATGGCCGTGCTGCCGGCCAGCCGCCACCTGGACCTGAGCAAGGTGCGCGGCAGCAACGAATGGCAGATCACCCGGGAAAGCACCCTGGCGCATCTGTTCAACGATTGCGAACGCGGCGCGGTACCGGCCCTGGGCGAATCCTATGGGCTGGACGTGGTGATCGATCCGTTGCTGACCCGGCAGAAAGACATCTACCTGGAAGCCGGCAACCACAACAACCTGGTGCATCTGAGCATGGACGAGTACCTGAAAATGGTGCCTCATGCCGAGGTGTGCGAGGTCAGTTACTAGCGCCGTCGGCGTATGTACCCACCTTTCACGAGCAAGCTCGCTCCTACAAAAATGCTTGTTTTCTGTAGAAGCGAGCTTGTTTGCGATCGACTGCGCAGCAGTGGTTCAACCAACACCCAACCCGTTCAGGAGCCCCCATGGAATCCCCATCCCACAGCCTGCCTGCCCTGTTCAAACAACTCGGCCTGCCCGACGACCCCGAGGGCATCGACCGTTTCATCGCCACCCATTCGCCGCTCAAGCCGGAACTGCACCTGGCGGATGCCTTCTTCTGGACCAGCAGCCAGGCGGATTTCCTGCGCAACGAGATCCTCGACGACGCCGACTGGGCGGAAGTGGTGGATCAGCTGGATGTGTTGTTGAGGAAGGGGCGGGGTGTTTGAGGCGCGAATTGATGTTGCCATGGAAATAGACCAGAATTAAGACCAAATTAGAGGTCTTAATCATGCAAAGCGTATTGGCTGATAAAGCTGTCAGCGTGTCTGAACTGAAAAAAAACCCCTCGGCTGTCCTGAGCGGCGCACACGGTGGTCCGGTTGCGGTGCTCAATCACAACCGGGTCATGGGCTATATGGTCCCGGCCGACGTGTTTGAAGCCATGATGGAGCGTCTTGACGATCTTGAACTGGCGGAGATTGTCCGTGCCCGTCGGCACGAGACCCCAGTCCCGGTAAATCTGGATGACTTATAAGCTCCAGTTTCTGCCTTCGGCACGTAAGGAATGGGACAAGCTCGGTCATACCCTGCGCGAGCAATTCAAGAAGAAGCTGGCCGAGCGCCTGGAAATGCCACGGGTGCCCGCGGATGCCCTTCACGGCATGGCGGACTGCTACAAGATCAAGCTCAAGGCCTCTGGCTATCGCCTGGTTTACCAAGTGATCGAGGATCAGGTGGTGGTTTCGGTGGTGGCCGTGGGCAAACGTGAACGCAGCGCCGTGTATGAGCGGGCACGAAAGCGCTGAGGTATTTTCCGGTTAATGGTCATTCAATTGTTTCAAAACTTGACTGAGATTATCCCCCCATGCACCATTGATAGTTAGCAAACTAACAGTGTGCGAACCTTCTTTTGCCCGACTCTCTCGAATCACTCCAGATGAATATCAGCAGTGGCATGGTGGTCGCCGCCCGACATTGGCGGCGGATCTGCCAGAGCACGCTGGTCAACTATGGAATCTCCGAAGCCTGCGCCGTGCCCCTGCTGATGATCGGGCGCCTGGGCGAGGGCGTGCGCCAGGTGACGGTGGCGCAGGCGGCGGGGATGGAAAGCCCGTCCCTGGTGCGCCTGCTGGACCAGCTGTGCAGCGCCGGCTACGCCTGCCGTACCGAGGACCCCCACGATCGCCGGGCCAAATGCCTGAGCCTGACCGACACCGGCCGCGAGCTGGTGCAGTCGGTGGAAGCCGAGCTGGTGCGCCTGCGTCGCGAGGTGCTGGAAGGCATCACACCAGCGGACCTTGAGACGGCGCTGAAGGTGATCCGCGCCTTCGAGTCGGCTGCCCAGCCGTCGGCGGTGCCTTCTTGAGCGGATTCTTTACCGGCGTGCCGCCGGCGCGCGACTGGTTCTACGGTGTGCGCACCTTTGCCGCGTCGATGATCGCGCTGTACATCGCCATGCTCATGCAGATGCCGCGTCCGTACTGGGCGATGGCCACGGTGTACATCGTCTCCAGCCCGTTCGTCGGGCCCACCAGTTCCAAGGCGCTGTACCGTGCGATCGGCACCTTGCTCGGCGCCTCGGCGGCGGTGCTGTTCGTGCCGATGTTCGTGCAAAGCCCCTATCTGCTGGTGGTGATCATCGCCCTGTGGACCGGGATCCTGCTGTTCCTCTCCCTGCACCTGCGCACCGCCAACAGCTATGCGTTGATGCTGGCCGGCTACAGCCTGCCGCTGATCGCCCTGCCGGTGGTGGATAACCCGCTGGGGGTGTGGGACGTGGCGGAGGCCCGCACCGAGGAGATCTTCCTCGGCATCGTCTGCGCGGCCGTGATCGGCAGTATGTTCTGGCCACGGCGGCTGGCGCCGGTGTTCGTCGATTCGGCGGGCAAATGGTTCGCCGATGCCTCCACCTATAGCCAGCGCTTTCTCAGCCGCAACGTACAGCCCGAAGAAGTCAGCGCCTTGCGCGCGTCCATGGTCGCCACCTTCAACAGCCTGGAGCTGATGATCGGCCAGTTGCCCCATGAGGGCGCGCGCCCGCAGACCGTGCGCAATACCAAGGAGCTGCGCGGGCGCATGATCCACCTGCTGCCCGTGGTGGACGCCCTGGACGATGCCCTGTACGCCCTGGAGCGACGCACCCCGGAGCTGGTGGAGCGGTTCGCGCCGCTATTGGCCCAGGCCGGGCAATGGCTGGAAAGCACCGCCCAGGGCGCCTCGGTCGAGCGCTGGCAGGCCCTGCGCGGCCAGCTCGAAGCGCTGCAACCGGACGCCGAAGCCCTCGACGACCGGCGCCAGCTGCTGTTTTCCAACGCCCTGTACCGCCTTGGCGAGTGGGTCGACCTATGGCAGGACTGCCGCAGCCTGCAACACGCCATCCAGTGCGAAAGCCAGGACATCTGGCGCGCGGTCTATCGCCACTGGCGCCTGGGCCGCCTGACGCCATTCCTCGACCGTGGGCTGATGCTGTATTCGGTGGCCTCCACTGTCCTGGCGATCATCGTCGCCTCGGTGCTGTGGATCCTCCTGGGCTGGACCGACGGCGGCAGCGCGGTGATCCTCGCGGCGGTGGCCTGCAGCTTCTTCGCCTCGATGGACGACCCGGCGCCGCAGATCTACCGGTTCTTCTTCTGGACCGCGATGTCGGTGCTGTTCGCCAGCCTCTACCTGTTCCTGATCCTGCCCAACCTGCACGATTTCCCGATGCTGGTGCTGGCCTTCGCCGTGCCGTTCATCTGCGTCGGCACCCTCACGGTGCAGCCGCGCTTTTACCTGGGCATGTTGCTGACCATCGTCAACACCTCGTCCTTCATCAGCATCCAGGGCGCCTACGACGCCGATTTCCTGAGCTTCGCCAACTCCAACCTGGCCGGGCCCATGGGCCTGCTGTTCGCCTTTGTCTGGACCCTGGTCGCCCGGCCGTTCGGCTCGGAACTGGCGGCCAAGCGCATGACCCGCTTCAGCTGGCAGGACATCGTCGGCATGACCGAGCCCGCCAACCTGGCCGAACACCGGCATCTGGGGGTGCAGATGCTCGACCGCCTGATGCAGCACCTGCCGCGCCTGGCCATGACCGGCCAGGACACCGGCGGCGCCCTGCGCGAAGTGCGTGTCGGCCTGAACCTGCTGGACCTGCTGGCCTACGCGCCGCGGGCCCAGGGCAACGCGCAGGTGCTGTTGCGCCAGGTGGTGGCCGAGGTCGGCGCCTATTTCAAGGCTTGCCTCAAGGCCGGCGAACGCCTGTCGGCGCCAAGCGGCCTGCTGATGACCCTGGACCGCGCCCGTCGCACCCTGGATGCCCACAGCCAGGACGACCGCGAAACCCGTTTGCACCTGCTGCACGCCCTCAGCGGCCTGCGCCTGGCCCTGCTGCCCGGTGTGGAGTTCGTCGGCGGTGGCGAGCTCGAGGAACCGCTGCCCCATGGCATCGATGGAGCGCCTTTATGATCGGTGATCTGGATATCAGCGGGGTGTTCCTGCCCACGCTGCTGGTGCTGATGGGCCTTACCTATGGCTTGTACCTGGTGGTCCACGGGCTGCTGACACGCCTGCATTTTTATCGCCTGGTCTGGCACCGGGCTTTGTTCAACGTTGGTCTGTACGCTTTGCTGCTCGGCGCCGTGGACTCACTCAGTCGATACCTGATGACATGAAAAAACCTTTATTGACCATTGGCCGCGTGGTCCTGACCTTGCTGGTGGTGAGCTTCGCGGTCGTGGTGGTCTGGCGCATGGTGATGTACTACATGTTCGCGCCCTGGACCCGGGATGGGCATATCCGTGCCGACATCGTGCAGATCGCCCCGGACGTCTCCGGGCTGATCCAGCAGGTGCAGGTGCGCGACAACCAGCTGGTCAAGCGCGGCCAGGTGCTGTTCAGCATCGACCAGGACCGTTTCAGCCTGGCCCTGCGCCAAGCCAAGGCTTCCCTGGCCGACCGCCAGGAAACCCTGGCCCAGGCCCAGCGCGAGGCCAGGCGTAACCTCGGCCTGGGCAACCTGGTGCCGCGCGAGCAGCTGGAAGAAAGCCAGTCCCGCGTGGCCCGCGCCCAGTCGGCCCTGGCCGAGGCCCAGGTGGCGGTGGACAGCGCCCAATTGAACCTCGACCGTTCGGTGATCCGCAGCCCGGTGGACGGCTACGTCAACGACCGCGCGCCACGGACTCAGGAATTCGTCACCGCCGGGCGCCCGGTGTTGTCGGTGGTGGACAGCAACTCCTTCCACATCGACGGTTATTTCGAGGAAACCAAGCTCGACGGCATTCATATCGGCCAGGGCGTCGATATCCGCGTGGTCGGCGATCGCGCGCGGCTGCGCGGGCATGTCGAAAGCATCGTCGCCGGCATCGAGGACCGCGACCGCAGCAGCGGCTCCAACCTGTTGCCCAACGTCAACCCGGCCTTCAGCTGGGTGCGCCTGGCCCAGCGGATTCCGGTGCGCATTGCCTTCGACGAGGTGCCGGAAGACTTCCGCATGATCGCCGGGCGCACCGCCACCGTGTCGATCATCGACGATCAGGCGCAAAGCCGGTCGGAGCCGGGGCAATGAACAGCGGCCTGCGTTTAGCCACCGCCGGCCTGGGCCTGCTGCTATCGGCCTGCCAGATGGTCGGCCCGGACTACCACCTGCCGGACGACGCGGCGTTGCACCGCAGCGATTTACAGGGCGAGCTGGCCGGATCGAGCGACAAGGTGGTCTCGGCACCGGTCCCGGCAGACTGGTGGCGCTTGTACCAGGACCCGCGCCTGGACCAGCTGGTGCAGCAGGCCATGGCCTCCAACACCGACCTGCGGGTCGCGGCGGCCAACCTGGCGCGGGCCCGCGCCCAGGTCGACGAGGCCCAGGCGGCCGGCGGCTGGAGCGGCGGGGTCAAGGCCGGGGTCGAGCGCTTGCAGGAGTCCGGCGAAGCCTTCCTGCTGCCGGAGAAAGTGCCGGTGGCCAACGTCGGTAACCTGTCCGTCAGCACCTCTTATCAGTTCGACCTGTTCGGCACCCTGCAGCGCGGCATCGAGGCCGCCCAGGCCAACGCCGATGCCACCCAGGCCGCGGCCGACACCGCGCGCATCACCCTGGTGGCCGACGTGGTGCGGGCTTACACCCAGGTTTGCGCGGCCAATGAAGAGCGCGAGATCGCCGAGCACTCCCTGGACCTGCAGGCCCAGAGCACCGCGCTGATCCAGCGCCTGCGCGACGCCGGGCGTGGCGACGAAACCCAGGTCACCCGTTCCCAGACCCAGTTCAAGTCCCTGCGCGCCGAACTGCCGCGCTATGAAGCGGCGCGCCAGGCCGGCCTGTTCCGCTTGTCGATGCTCCTGGCCAAGCCGCTGAACCAGTTGCCGGCCGGCACCGACAGCTGCGCCGAGCTGCCGCATATTGCGCAATTGTTGCCGGTGGGTGACGGTGCGACCCTGCTCAAGCGCCGCCCCGACGTGCGCCAGGCCGAACGTCGCCTGGCCGCGGCCACCGCCGATATCGGCGTCGCCACTGGCGCGCTGTACCCGGACATCAGCATTGGCGCGACCGTCGGCACCGTGGGCATCGTCGACAACCTCGGCAAACCCTCCACCAACCGCTGGGGTTTCGGCCCGCTGATCAGCTGGACGGTACCGGCCAACGGCGCCCGCGAACGCATTCACCAGGCCGAAGCCGCCAGCCAGGGCGCCCTGGCGCATTTCGACGGGGTGGTGCTCAACGCCATCCGCGAAACCCAGACCGGCCTGGCCCAATACAGTGCCCAGTTGCAGCGTCGCGACGCCCTGGCCGAGGCCGAACAGTCGGCGCGCCAGGCCGCCGACCAGACCCATCGCTTCTTCCAGGCCGGCCGCGAGTCGTTCCTCGCCGACCTGCAGGCGACCCGCACTTATACCGACGTACGGGCCCAACTGGCCGCGGCCAACACCCAGGTGGCGATGAGTCAGATCGACCTGTTCCTGGCCCTGGGCGGTGGCTGGGAAAGCGGACGAACGCAAGCCTCGAACCCCGCCAAACCCTGAGGCCGTTGCTATGCTTTGAACAGTTGGCTGAGCACCTTGCGTCCAGTGCTCGGCCAGCGGTCAGGCACGTGATGGTCATGGGGATTCCAATAATGAAAAACCCTTATGCTCTCGGCTTCTGGTGCGCCATCGTCGCACTGGTGCTGCTTTCTGCGACTTATTTCTACGGTGTCATGCTGGCGCATCAGATCGACAAGGCCATGATCTTTCTCGACAGCGCCAGCGCGCTGATTGCGGTGAGCGCCATCGTCTTCGTGGCCTGGACGTCGTTCCAGACCCAGAAAATCAAGAAAAGGCAGCTGGAGCAGGGCAAGACCCTGGTCGCGATCTGGGACACCAAAGTCGCCCTGCGCCGGGTCGAGACGGTGTTCGACCGTTACTTCTGGGGCAGTTACTGGCAGCCGGGGCGGACCTTCCAGGAAGTCATGGGCGAGTTGACCGGCACCCCCCTGGAAAAAAGCCTCGAAGCCCTGAAAAAACAGTGCGTATTACTGGATAAACAGGCCGCCGACGGTCGCCACTGGCTGAACAACGCCCGCGAACTGTCCGATGTCGCCGCCGCCATGGCCCGCGAACGCTATCAACTGGATTTCTGCGACCCGCGTTCGGAAACCCCGGGCGGCGCGGTGATCAACCGCGATTTCGAAGTGCTGGTCTACACCTGGACCGCCCGCCTGAAAAGCTTCGATCACCAGCTCGACGCGCTGGAGGTCGAATACTCCGAACACGCCACGTAGCCATGTAGCCATATAGCCGCTGCCGAGCCCGCGAGGCTGCGATCGGTTGCGCAGCAACCGTAAA